>JAQXNP010000019.1 GCA_029098065.1 Clostridiales bacterium
AGCGACCTTCTCTTCCAGCGCCAGCAGGGCGGGGGAGGGGGCGCTGCCGGCCAGCCGGGCCCGGCTGGCCGCCTCGTCCCTCAGATCCACGGCCTTGTCGGGCAGCCGCCGGTCGGGGAGGTAGCGCACCGACAGCCGGACGGCGGCATCCAGCGCCTCGTCGGAGATGGACAGCCGGTGGTGGCGCTCATACCGGGGCCGCAGTCCCTCCAGAATCGTGCGGGTGTCCTCCGCTGAGGGCTCGGAGATGACCACCGGCTGAAAACGCCGCTCCAGGGCGGCGTCCTTTTCGATATATTTCCGGTATTCCTCCGTGGTGGTGGCCCCCACCACCTGAAGATCCCCCCGGCCCAGAGCGGGTTTCAGGATATTGGCGGCGTCGATGGCCCCTTCGGCGCTGCCCGCTCCCACGATGGTGTGGAGCTCATCCAGAAAGAGGATCACATCTCCCGCCCGGCGGACTTCCGCCAGAATATTTTTGACCCGCTCCTCGAACTCGCCCCGGTATTTGGTGCCTGCCACCATGGAGGACAGATCCAGGGAGACCAGACGCTTGGAGGCCAGATCCTCCGGAACCTGTCCCCCTGCGATCGCCTGGGCCAGGGCCTCCGCCACGGCGGTCTTGCCCACGCCGGGCTCCCCGATGAGGGCGGGGTTGTTTTTCCGCCGACGGGCCAGAATTTCGATCACCCGGTGGACCTCCTTTTCCCGGCCGATGACGGGATCCAGTTCCCCGGCGGCGGCCAGGGCGGTGAGATCCCGGGAGAACTGGTCCAGCAGCTTGGTGGAGGAGGGCCGCTCCTCCCGCTCGGGGCGGCGGCGTTCGGTGCCCCGGGATTCATAGGCTCCGAAGGCGCAGGTCACATCCCCCAAAAGCCGCCGGGGATCTTTCCCGGCGGCCAGGATGACCCGTCCGGCCGCGCTGTCGCTCTGCTTCAGCAGCCCGGTGAGAAGGTGGCCGGTATCCGCCCGGGCGGCCCGGCAGCGTCTGGCCTCATCCAGAGCCAGCTCCAGACTGGCCCGGCACCGGGGGGTGAGTCCCTGGGCGGGAAGCCCTCCCGCGGTTCCCGTTCCCATCAGACGGATCAGAGCGGTGCGGAGAAGCTGGGCGGTGAGCCCGGCGGAGAGGAGGGCTTTGGCCCCCGGCCCCCGTCCCTCCCGGGCGATGCCCAGAAGCAGATGCTCAGTCCCCACATAGCTGTGGCCCAGTTCGGCGGCACTCTCCTGCGCCAGACGGAGGGCGGTCTCCGCCCCCGCGGTGAACTCAAGGGCGCTCATGGGATTTTCCCTCTTTCCGCTTTTTGCTCCCCCGGCGGGGATGGGGGAGGCTTTTGAAGGCGCCCTCCAGCTCCGGGGTAAGGCTTCCTGCTGTCTCCATCCGGAAGGGTCCGGCCGGTCGTGCCATGTGAACCGACTCCTTTCATAAACATTTTCCGCTGAATATACCCATAACTGTCCCGCTGGTATGGGAATCAACCCCTGATTTCCTGTGTGAACAGGCCCGCCCGGCCCCGGTGAATTCCCCGCGGCGGTTCCCGCCGGAATGCGTCCTGAGGGGCGTGGGGCGGCGTGCGGATATCCTGCGATAAAAATATACCCAAAGTCGATAGAAATTAGCATTGCAATTTAAAAATCGTGTGGTATAATGAGGTCACATTTAATTTTGGAGGTGTAACCAATGGCTTATGTGATCAGCAGCGCTTGTGTCAGCTGTGGTTCCTGTGCTGATTCCTGCCCCGTGGGCGCTATCTCTCAGGGCGATTCTCAGTACGTGATCGACGCCGGCGCCTGCATTGACTGCGGCTCCTGCGCCGGCACCTGCCCCACCGGTGCCATTGAGCAGGGCTAATTCATTTTAGCGCTACATGGAAAGAAGCCCGCCGCGAGTTTTCGCGGCGGGCTTCTTTTTGGACGTTGAAAATGATGGGGCCTTCAGAGCTCTTCAAACCGGTAAAACTGCCCGGCGTCGGGATATTTTTCCCGATCCACCGGAGAAAGAAACATGTCGCAGGGTCTGGCAAAGATGCCGAAGTCCCCATAGAGAGCCTCGTAGATGACCAGCTTTTCCCTGCTCTCCGTATGAGTGGCGATGGTGAGTACGCGGTAAAGACGGCCTTTAAAGTGCCGGTAGATACCGCCGATTTTCAGTTCCCGTTCCATAGACACACCTCCCAAAAGCGGATGGCCGCGCTCACAGATCTTCCAGCAGGAACCGGCCCGCGCTCTCCATGGCCAGGTCGGCGGTATGCATGGGGAACATCTGGAAGACGTGCCACATGTCTTTCCAGACCTCCAGACGGCAGGGCACGCCCGCGGCCACCATCCGGTCCCGGAGCCGGACGGAATCGGAGTAGAGGATCTCGTTGGTGCCGACCTGGATCAGTGTGGGCGGAAAGTGGCTGAGATCGCCGAGAAGCGGGGAGAGAAGGGGATCGGTGAGGTCGTGATCCCGGGCATAGACGGACCGCACCGCCTGAATATAGTCCAGGGTGAGCATGGGGTCGATCTCTGCCCGCTGGGTATAGGATTTGCCGCTGGCGGTCATATCGGTCCAGGGGGACATGAGGACCAGCCGGGCGGGAAGCCTTCGCTCCTGGGCCTTCAGACGGTGGCAGAGCACCAGAGCCAGGTTGCCTCCGGCGGAGTCCCCGGCGACCACCGCATCCCGGGCCCCATAGCCCAGATACATCAGGTGGTCCCAGGCTTTCAGCGCATCGTCCGCGGCGGCGGGAAAGGGATGTTCCGGGGCCAGACGGTATTCAAAGCAGAACACCGCGTAGCCGGTGACCTCGGCCAGTTTGGCGGCCAGAGGGCGGGAATAGCCCAGGTTGCCGCTGGTATAGCCGCCGCCATGGCAGTAAAGGATAACCTTCTGCTTTTCCCGCCAGTGGCTGGGAGTGGTCCAGGCGGCGGGCATCCCGTCCAGGTCAAAGGGAGACCAGTTCACCCCTCTCCGGGGAGTCACCAGACGGCCCAGAAGCTCCTGCCCGGCCCGCTGGCGTTCCAGGTCCTCCAGTGCCATGGACTCCGGAGACGCGGCCGAGTGGATGGCCTTCAGAGCCCGCATCACCGGCTCCAGCCGTTTGTCCTCCGCCATGCGGGGCTGGTCGGCGGAGTGTGTGATCCGTTTCGTGGGGCGGCGCTCTTCCATGAGTTTCCTCCTTTCGCGTGGATTTTTCCGATAAAATACATCAATATTGGCCCGAGGCCCAAAGCGGGTTAAGTATTTTACATTGTAACATGCAGGGCGGAGAAAGTAAAGGTGTTGCGCGGGGGCCGTCGGGATGGTACAATAGCCCTGCCGCTTCAGGACATGGGCGAAACCAGTGAAACCGCGGCTGCGCTGCAACGGGCTGACGGGGAGAGGAGGGATACTTTGCCGAAAGGAAAAAAGCCGGAGTGGTATACGCTGGACAACGCGGGGATCCTCTACTCTGCGATCCAGAAGGAGGAGTATTCCGCCGTCTACCGTTTTTCCGCCGTTCTCACCGAACCGGTGGATCCCGAAGCGCTTCAGCGGGCGGTGGATGAGTGCATGCCCCGCTTTCCCGGCTTTGCCGTGCGGATCAAGCGGGGCGCGTTTTGGTACTACTTGGAGCCCAACGATGCCCCCGGCCCCTTCGTGAAGCCGGATATTGCCAATCCCTGCCAGCCGGTGCGCTTCCAGGAGGATAACGGCTGGCTCATCCGGTTCTATTATTATGAAAAACGGATTTCCCTGGAGGTGTTCCATGCCCTGTCCGACGGCGCGGGGGCGATGGTGTTTTTCCGCACGGTGCTGGCGGCCTATCTCCGGGAGATGGGCCACGATGTGCCCTATGCCGGCCCGGGGATGCTGGATCTCCGGGAGCCGCCGCTGAAGGAAGAGCGGGAGGACGCCTACGCCCGTTACGCGGGAAAACGGACGCTCCGGGGCGGGATGAAAAAGAAGGCCTACCCCAATACAGGTACGCCGGAGCCCTTTTATACCTTCAACGTGACCATGGGGTTTGTGCCGCTGGACAAACTGCGTCAGACGGCGGGGGATCTGGGAGTGACGGTGACCGAGTATCTCGCCGCCGTGTTTCTGAAGGTCCTCATCGACAAGCAGCGCCGGGAGAACCCGGTGCGGGAACGGCCGGTGGCGCTGGCGATTCCGGTGAATCTGCGGCCCTGGTTTCCCTCTGCCACCCTGCGGAATTTTATCATCACGATCCGTCCCTGTATCGATCCGTCTCTGGGGGAATACCCCTTTGAAGATGTGCTGAATTATACCCATCACTATATGCGCATGGCGCAGGATCGGGCCCAAATGCGGGCTGCCTTTACCGGAAACGTCCGCTTTCAGACCAACAAGCTGCTGGGGATCATCCCGGTGTTTTTGAAAAACCCCATCATGGCGCTCAGCTACCGGCTGGCCGGGGTGCGGCCCTACTCCGGCACCTACACCAATCCGGGGGCCTTCAGGGTCCCCCACGAGATGAGACCCCATATCAGCCACATGGAGGTCATTCTGGGACAGGCCACGGTGCCCCGTCCCCACTGTGCCTCCATCAGCTACGGCAATACCATGGAGATCACCTTTGCCGGGACCCAGAAGGAGACCGACACCGAGCGGGACTTTTTCCGCTTTCTGGTGAAAGCGGGCATTCCGGTGAAGGTGGTATCCAATCGTTGAAAGGAGGGAACGTCATGTCTTACTGCGTACACTGCGGCGTGGAGCTGGACGCCACCGCTGAGGTCTGCCCTCTCTGCGGGACTCCGGTGATTGATCCGGGGCAGCCGGTGGACCGGATATCGCCCAAACCCTTTCCGACACAGCGGGGAGAGGTGAAGCCGGTGTCCAAAAAAGAGGCGGCCCTTCTGATTACGGTGACGCTGGCCTCTGTTTCCGTGGCCTGCGGGATCCTGAACCTCTTCCTGAGGACCGGGCAGGTCTGGTCCCTCTATATTATCGGAGCGGCGGCCATGCTGTGGCTGTGGTTTGTGCCCCCGCTGCTGGACCGGAAGCTGAACCTTTTTCTCCGGCTGGCGCTGAATGCGGGAGCGGTTGCCCTGTATGTCTTTCTGATTGCCCTGGCCAACCACGGTTTTGACTGGTACCTCGGTCTGGCTCTGCCCATTATCCTGACCGGCGGGGGATTGGTTCTTTTCCTGGCGCTGGTGCTGCGTGGGCGATCCATCCTGACCACAGTGACCCTGCTGCTGGGCACGACGGGAGTCTACTGCCTGTTTATCGAGGGCTTTATCCGCCGCTATTTTACCGGGTCGGCGGCGCTCAGCTGGTCCCTGGTGGTGATGGCGGTATGCGTGGCCATTATCGTGCCTCTGGTGATCGTTCGCCGGGTCCCCTCGCTCCGGGAGGAAGCCCGCCGGCGGTTTCACATGTGAACGTTCCGCACCGGGAGAGGTGAGATATACAAAGAAATATTAAATATTCAAATAAAAATGAATATTATTCGTCTGACTAGGATAATGCACCAATCAGAATGGGACAGATACGCATATTTATGCAAATTACCTCTTGCTTTTCCTGCCGGGCCGTGGTAGACTATGCTCAACTTCAAAAACGGAGGTCCTTTTCCATGTCTGAGATTAAAAAAGTTGTGCTTGCCTACTCCGGCGGGCTGGATACATCCATCATCATTCCCTGGCTGAAGGAAAACTACAACAATCCCGAGATCATCGCCGTCTCCGCCGATGTGGGTCAGGGGGACGAACTGGACGGTCTGGAGGAGAAGGCCATCAAGACCGGCGCCGCCAAGCTGTACATCGAGGATCTCACCGATGAGATGGTGGACACGGTCATCATTCCCTCCATGCAGATGGGCGCCAAATATGAGCAGTATCTGCTGGGTACCGCCTTCGCCCGGCCCGTCATCGCCAAGCGGCTGGTGGAGATCGCCAGGAAGGAGGGGGCTGACGCCATCTGCCACGGCTGCACCGGAAAGGGCAACGACCAGGTCCGGTTCGAACTGGCCATCAAGCACTTCGCCCCGGGCATGACCGTCATCGCCCCCTGGCGGGAATGGGCCATCAAGAGCCGTGAGGAGGAGATCGACTACGCCGA
>JAQXNP010000020.1 GCA_029098065.1 Clostridiales bacterium
ATGCCGATGAGCCTGCCGTCCTGGGCGAAGTACAGCGGGGTCTTGCCCGCCTCCGCCAGAGCCTCCGGCACTTCGCCCGCCGGCGCCAGATCAACGTGGTGCTCCTCCATCATGGCCCGGCTTCCCGCCAGGAAATCGGCCCCCTGGATGGAGGCAATCACGCCCCGGCCATGGACGGCCCGGAAATCCCGGGCGGGGGCCAATGGGATACAGCGGCGCTCCGCCTCCGCCACCACCGCCTGGGCCAGAGGGTGCTCGGAGGGCTTTTCCAACGAGGCGGCCACACAGAGGAGCTCCTCCTCCGTGGTCTCCCCCACCGGCTTCAGGTCGGTGACCACCGGCTTCCCCTGCGTCACCGTGCCTGTCTTGTCCAGCACCACGGTCTGCACCGAGCGGAGGACCTCCAGCGCTTCGGCGGATTTGAACAGGATGCCGTTTTCCGCCCCTTTTCCGGTACCCACCATGATGGCCACCGGCGTGGCCAGCCCCAGCGCGCAGGGGCAGGAAATCACCAGCACCGCCACTCCGGCGGTGAGGGCCCGGGCAATGGAGCCCGCGGCCAGAAGCCACACAGCGGCCGTGACCAGAGCGATACAGATGACGGTTGGGACAAAAACCCCGGCCACCCGATCCGCCAGCTTGGCAATCGGCGCCTTGGAGGAAGCCGCCTCATCCACCAGCGCGATCATTTGGGCCAGTGTGGTGTCATCGCCTACCCGGGTGGCCCGGAATGTAAACGCCCCCGATTTGTTGATGGACGCCGCCGCCACTTTGTCCCCAGGGCCTTTGTCCACGGGGATGGACTCTCCGGTGAGGGCGGATTCGTCAATGGAGGAGCCCCCCTCCACGATCTCCCCATCCACCGGGATGGACTGGCCGGGGCGGACCAGGATCAGATCTCCCACCGTCACCTGTTCCACCGGAATGACGGTCTCCTTTCCGCCCCGGAGGACCGTGGCTGTCTTGGGAGCCAGGTCCATAAGCCGGGAGATGGCCTCCCCGGTCTTTCCCTTGGACCGGGTCTCCATATACTTGCCCAGCGTGATAAGGGTCAGGATGGTTCCGGCGGACTCAAAATACAGATCCATGGACCACTGCTCTACCCGGGCCATGTCCCCATGGCCCAGACCCCAGCCGATCTGATAGATCCCCACCAGGCCGTAAACCACCGCGGCGGCGGAACCCAGGGCGATGAGGGAGTCCATGTTGGGAGAGCGGTGGGCCAGCGTTTTGAAGCCCACCTTGTAGTATTTGTCGTTGACATACATGATGGGCAGCAAGAGCAGAAACTGGGTCAGCGCATACACCAGAGCGTTCTTCGGCCCATGGAAGAAGGCGGGAATGGGCAGGCCGACCATGTGGCCCATCGTCAGATAAAACAGGGGGATAAAAAAGCAGAAAGAGAGGATGAGCCGCCGTTTCATCCCGGCCAGTTCCTCTTTCATATCGGGCACCCCGGCGGAGCGGCCCTGTTTTTCTCCGGCAGCTCCAGGGAGCTGAGCTCCGTAGCCGGACTCCACCACGGCGGCAATGATCCCCTCCGGGCTCTGAACCGACGGATCATAGTCCACCTGCATGGAGCCCCCCAGCAGATTCACGTTCACTGCCGAGATCCCGTCCAGTTTGGAGACTGCTTTTTCCACGTGGGCGGAACAGGCGGAACAGGTCATCCCGGTAACGGTAAATTTCTGTCTCATATTGCACTTCCTCGATTCCCCGGTTACAGTCCGATCCGGTACCGGCCGGACTTCACTTCAGTATCTTGTCCAGAGTGGCCACCAATTCTTCCACCCTTTTCTCCCGGTCCTCGGCGGTGGCGGCCTGCTGAACGCAGCCCCTCAGATGGGCGCTTAAAATCTCACGGTTCACCCGGTTCAGCAGGGCCTCGGTTGCCATGACCTGCTGGGAAATGTCAATGCAGTAACGGTCCTCCTCCACCATTTTGAGAATACCGTCCAGCTGGCCCCGGGCTGTTTTCAGCATGCGGGAGACCTTTTGCTTGTCGGCCATCATCGGCGGAACCCTCACTTTCACTCGTTGAATGACACCCCCCAGGGGTGTGGTGTTATTATACCTTATCACCGGTCCTCTGTCAAGATGCCGCAAAAAACCGGCAGGTGGCCAAAGCCGCCTGCCGGTCTGAACACGCTGTGCTCAGCGCTCTCCCTTGTCGTAGGGGATTCCCTCCGCCCTCGGGGCCTGGGAATTCCGGGCCGTGAAAATGAGGACGATCAGAGTGGCGATATAGGGGATCATCTTGTAGACGTCGCTGGGGATATTCAGCGACACCAGCGCGGGAATGGAGGAATAGATGGCGCTGATGGTCTTCATGAATCCAAAGAACAGCGAGGCAAACAGAATGCGTCCGGGCTTCCACTGACCGAAAATCAGGACAGCCAGAGCCAGGAAGCCATAACCGGACACCGTGGCGTTGAAGTTCGTGGAGGTGGGAATGACGAACACCAGCCCGCCGATGCCGCCCAGAGCGCCGGAAATCAGGGTGCCGGCGTAGCGCATCTTGTAGACGTTGATGCCCACCGAGTCGGCGGCCTGGGGATGCTCGCCGCAGGCCCTGAGGCGAAGGCCGAACTTCGTTTTATAGAGCACAATAGCAGAGATGACCAGGATCGCGAAGCCGATATAAGTGGTCAGATAGCAGTTTTGGAAAAACATCGGCCCAATCACGGGGATATCCCCCAAAACAGGTACTTTTTTAATGGTAAAATGGTTGGCAAAGGGCACCTGCTGGACACCGATCACCAGCCGGGCCACAAAAATGGAGATGGCCGGCGCAAATACATTGATCGCGGTGCCTGAAATCGTCTGGTCCGCTTTCATATTGATCGAGGCATAGGCGTGGACCAGGCTGATGATCATACCGGTGACTGCGGACACCAGAATGGCCAGCAGGAGCATTCCCTGCTCAGAGGCCGCGTTGGGATCCTGAAACAGGTGGAGAAACATGATGCCGGTAAAAGCGCCCAGGATCATCGTGCCGTCCAGAGCGATGTTGACGATGCCGGATCGTTCCGCAAACAGGCCGCCGAGGGCCACGATCAGCAAAGGCACGGAGAAGCTCATCATCTGCTGAACCACAAACACGATCAGTTCAAATCCGCTCACCGCTGCTCGCCTCCCTTCTCCGTCTTCTCCTCCGGCCCCGATATCTGAGCCGCCTGTTCCCTCTGACGTTCCAACTGACGGCTGCGCAGTTTCCCGATCGTTTGACTGAAGAAGAGGGCAAACGCGGCGAAATAGATGATGACCGAGGAGATGATATCCACGATTTGGGTCGGGAAGCCATACGTCTGCATGGACAGTCCGCCCTGCGTCAAATAAGCCATAAAGGTACCGGTAAAAATGATCGCGATGGGGTTCGACATGCCCAGAAGGGCCACAGGGATGCCGTTAAAGCCCTCGGCCGCCAGCACATCGGCGACCGGGATACCGGTTCCGGAGCCGGAGAGGTAAGACAGCGAACCGCCGATCCCGGCAAGCGCTCCGGCGATGACCATAGCCAGCAGAATGTTCTTTTTGTCATTGATGCCGGCGTACTTGGCCGCGTCCCGGTTATAGCCGCAGGCTTTCAGTTCGAAGCCAAGCCTGGTCTTCTCCAAAATCACCCAAACCACGATTCCCAGCGCGACTGCGATCAGGAATCCGGCGTTGGCGCTGGAGGGCGCGCCTCCGTCCACAAAAATCTTATCAAAGCCCAGCTTGGGAAGCACGGCGGAGGCCGCCGGCTGAAGAGACATGTTCTTGGCCCGGTCAAAGATCAGCCGGCGCACCAGAAGGTTCGCCGTGGACATGCCGATGTAGTTCATCATAATGCAGGCAATGACCTCATTGATGTTGAAGTAAGCCTTCAGAATTCCCGGAACACAGCCCCACAGCGCGCCAAAAACAGCGGCGGCCAGAATTGCCGCCAGGCAGTGAATCCCGGCAGGCAGGAAGGTCCACTTCACACCCACATACACCGCGGCGAACGCCCCCATGATATACTGGCCGGAGGCGCCGATATTAAACAGTCCAGTCTTTTTGGCAAAGCCAACCGACAGGCCGGTCATGATGATGGGAGTCGCGTAGTAGAGCACCTGCCCCGTGTTCTTCGGATTCTTCAGGCCGCCGGTTACGATGGCCCAAAATCCG
>JAQXNP010000021.1 GCA_029098065.1 Clostridiales bacterium
TTGGAAGGCTGGGATTCTACCATTGAACTACACCCGCACAGGTCTGACATCCTCAACGTCAGCCACAGTATAATAGCATATCTTGTTTTCAGTTGTCAATCCTTTTTTATAAATATTCCGTCTCTGCGGAGCAAAATTTCAGTATGCTTTTCCGCCCTGCCGCTCAAACTGTCCCCGAGAGGACGGTGAGGATGATGGCGGCGCTCTTTTGGCAGTTTCTTTTCTACAGTTTCAGCGGTTTTTTACTGGAGGTGGCCTATGCCAGACTCAGCCGCACCGCCAAGCAGGACCGCAAGTGTCATCTGCTGCTTCCCGTCTGCCCGGTCTATGGCATAGGAGGACTTCTCCTGGGACTTCTGCCCGGGAGCGTGACGACCTCCCCTTTTCTTCTGTTTCTCATGGGAGCTGCCGTCTGCACCGCCGCGGAATGGGGCATGTCCCTCTTTTATGAGAAGGCCGCCCGCACGGCCTTCTGGGACTACTCCGCCCTCCCCTGGAACCTGGGCGGACGGGTGTGTCTGCTGTTCAGTTTCGCCTGGGGCCTTCTGGCACTGCCGGTCACCTATGTCATCCAGCCTCACCTGTCTCGCTGGTCCTCCGGAGTCCCCTCGGGGATCACTCTCTTCGCCGCTCTGCTCTACCTGGCCGACGCCGCCTTCTCTCTGTACCTGCTCCGCAGGGGTGGGACAGATTCCCTGCTCTGGTACCGCCGGGTACCCGGTTTCAGACTTTTCTCAGCTCATCGAGCGTATCATTGATGGTCTTCTGGGGAATGTACGGCTTGGCGAACGCAATGATCTGTTCCAGCGTCACTGTTCGGGAAGCCCCAACCATGGGATGGCGCATCACGATGGGAAAGCGCTTCTGAAACACCGCTTTGGCGGGCGCATAGTCCAGCAGTTCTCCCACTGTAATCTGATTGTTTTTCAGATTCAAGGAAAATCACCTCCTGTTTATCTTATGCTCCCCCAGCGGGATTTGACTTGCAAGCAGAACGCTTGTCCGCTATAATAGAGCAAAAGGAGTGACTTTCATCATGATAACATATCAATTTCACAATAAAGTTCCCAGATTCGCCCCCACCGCCCGGACCGCCCAGACCGCCGTGGTGGCGGGGGAGGTAACGATCGGGGAACGGGTCGGCCTCTGGCACGGCGCTGTTCTCCGGGGCGACCACACGTCCATCACCGTGGGAGACGGCTCCAATGTCCAGGACAACGCTGTCGTTCACGTGGGGGTCGGTTATCCCACCGCTATCGGGAAAAACGTCACGATCGGCCACGGCTGCATCATCCACGGCTGCACGGTGGAAGATGACTGTGTGATCGGCATGGGCTCCATTCTGCTCAACGACTGTGTGATCGGAGAGGGATGCCTGGTGGCCGCCGGCTCCCTGGTGACCCAGGGAAAAGTCATCCCGCCCCACTCTCTGGTGATGGGTTCTCCCGCCAAAGTAATCCGCGCGCTCACCGCCGAGGAGCTTCAGGGAAATCTGGAATCTGCCCGGGAGTACCGGGAGCTGTCTGAAATGGAACTTCCTGTGGTTGGAGGAGAAAAAGCTGAATGAAGCGGAAAAATTCTCCTCCCCGCAATAAATTTCTGGCCTTTATCTATTTTATCCTTCGTTTTTCGGTCGTTGGAGTTCTGATCGCTCAGCTCTTCAACCGGGATTTCGAGAGTGTTTTTTTGTGCATCCTGACCCTGCTTCTGTTCCTGATCCCCAGCTTCATTGAACGGCGGTTCCGTATCAATGTACCGGATACATTGGAGGTCATCATCCTCCTGTTCATCTATGCCGCCGAGATCCTAGGAGAGATCCGGGCCTATTACATCACCTTCCCCTACTGGGACACCATGCTCCACACGCTCAACGGTTTTCTCTGCGCCGCCGTGGGCTTTTCCCTGGTGGATGTCCTGAACCGCAACAGCAAGCTGACAACCTTCTCCCTCTCTCCCGCCTATATGGCCTTTGTTGCCTTCTGTTTCTCCATGACGGTGGGGGCGGTGTGGGAACTCTTTGAATTCACCATGGATCAGTTTTTCCTCCTCGATATGCAGAAGGACACCGTGGTTCATACCATCAGCTCGGTGATGCTGGATCTCAAGGGCGGCAACGCTCCCACTGCCATCCACGACATTGCCGACGTGATCGTCGTCCACTCCGACGGCAGTCAGGAGGCCCTGGGCCTGGGCGGCTATCTGGACATCGGCATCATTGACACCATGAAGGACCTGTTCGTCAATTTTATCGGCGCTGTGGTCTTTTCCATCATCGGCTATTTTTACGTCAAAACCCGCGGCAAGGGCACCTTCGCCAAGCGGTTCATTCCCACCTCCATCCGTCAGGACGCCGGGGAGAAAGCCGCCGCCGCTGAATCCTCCAAAAAAGAATAGCCTCCATACATATTCCATTCCAGTCCGGCCATACTAATCCTGTTCCTGAACGGACCGAACAAGGAGGAATATAACATGAAGACCGACAATCCCAGCATCAAATGTTCCGTCAGCTCCTGCGCCTATCACTCCGGCAGCGCCGGCCGCTGCACTCTGGGTGAGATCACGGTAGGCTGCACTCAGCAGAACGTCGCTGACTGCAAGTCCACTGAGTGCGCTTCCTTCCAGCTTGGCAACCACGGCACCAACTGCGGCTGCCGCTGAGCCATGCACGGCCCTCCGGGGCCGTACATAAACGGGCGGAGGCCCTTGCCGCAAGGCCGGTAATGCGGCAGAGATCTTTTTCCCGAGTTGAGGTGACCGCGATGGCTTACTGGCTCTACATACTGAGGTGCGGAGACGGCGCCCTGTACACCGGAATCACCGGCGATGTGGAACGGCGGCTGGCCGTCCATCAAAGCGGGAAGGGCGCCAAGTACACCCGTGGCCGGGGGCCGCTGACCGTGGTCTACCGGGAGGCGTGCGCCGACAAGTCCGCCGCTCTCCGGCGGGAGGCCGCCGTGAAGCGCCTCAGCCGGGCGGAAAAGCTGGCGCTGATCGCAGGACCGGGGCCGCTTTCATCGGTTTGAACACGGGGGAGGGACTGCCATGCGTCTTTTTTTCGGCCTGCCCTTTGACGCTGTTTCCCGGGCCGCCTTTCTGTCGGCGCAGGATGAGCTGCGTCGGCATGCCGTCAAGGGAAAGTTCACCGACGGGGAAAACCTTCACCTCACCCTCGCCTTTCTGGGGGAGGTGGAGCGGGAGCGGCTTCCGGCGCTCCGCGCCCTGGCCGCCGCCATGGGCCGTGAGACCTTCCCCCTGATCTTTCGGAGCCTCCGCTGCTTTCCCGGCGGGATCTGGTATCTGGCTCCAGACCCCTGCCCTGCCCTGATGGATGCCCAGAGCCGCCTGTCCGAAGCCCTTCAGTCTGAGGGGTTCCGGCTGGAAGCGCGGCCCTATGTACCCCATCTGACTCTGGGGCGTAAAATCGTTCTGGACGGGAACGGCCCTCCAGAGGAGGCCCGCCCTTCCCCCATTTCCGCCGCGGGCGGGCCCGTCCGCCTCTTCCTCTCTCATCGGGAGGAGGGCCGGCTGCGGTACTCCGTCATTGGCTGAACCAATCCTTCCATACAACAGCGCCCCGGCGGGACTTGATCCCGCCGGGGCGCTCCTTTTCCGTTTTTTCTTTACCGTCTTTTTCAGAGGCTTGTTTTTTCTTATCTCCGTCCCCGTTCCCGGTCGTAGATCAGCCTCAGGCCCTCCAGCACCAGTTCGTCGTCCACCACGTCGATGAGATCGGTATGGCTGGCAATAATCGCGGCCAGGCCGCCGGTGGCGATGACCTTGCAGTCCGGCTCTCCCAGCTCTTCTCTGGCCAGGCGGATCAGATGCTCCATGGCGCCGATGTAGCCCATCACCACCCCGGCCTGGATGTGGCCCACTGCGGTGACGTTAAGCACCCTGGGCGGGGCGGTCAGCTCCACCTGGGGCAGCATGGAGGCCCGTCCGGTGAGGGCGTCCGCCGACACCCGCAGGCCGGGGGCAATGCACCCGCCCATGTACTCCCCCCTGTCATTCAGGGCGTCCAGAGTGGTGGCGGTGCCGAAGTCCAGAACGATACAGGGGGCGTGGTACTTGGCGATGGCGGCCACGCAGGCCACCGACCGGTCCGGACCCAGCCGCTCGTCCGATTCCACACCCAGGGCCAGACCGGGATCCACGCCGCCGTCAATGACCATGGGCTCACGGCCGAAATAGGTCTTCATGGCGGAGCACAGGGGAAACATGACCCCCGGCACCACCGAATCGATGATCACGTCCTCCACCCCACCGGGCTCCAGCCCGAAGCGGTGAAAATAATCGCAGCAGAGCAGACCGATCTCGTCGCTGGTTCGGTCCGGATCGGTGCGCAGACGGAAGCTGCCCTTCAGCTCCATCCCCTCGTAAACGCCGAAACAGATGTTGGTATTTCCCACGTCAACCGCCAAAAGCATATGTTATCCCTCCTGTTTAAAATCCGCCGTCCGGCAGTAAAGCTGTCCGTTGTTGATCTCCGCCACGCCGTAGGTGGCGTCCGGTATCCCGCTGGCTGTACCCGGATTCATCACCCAGAGCCGCCCGTCAAAATCGCACAGGGGCCGGTGGGTGTGGCCGAAGAATACCCCGTCCACCCCCCGGGTGCGGGCCTCCTCCAGCAGCAGGCTCAGCCCCATTTTCACCCGGTAGGTGTGGCCGTGGAGCAGCCACAGCCGCTTTCCCCCGGCGAAGAGCTCCCTCTCCACGGGCCAGCCGGAGGAAACGCTGTCACAGTTGCCCCGGACCTGCTCCACCGGCAGGGCCGGGAAAATTTCCCGCAGGCGCTCCGCGTCCCGGGTCACATCCCCCAGGTGGAGGACCTTGTCGGGTTTTTCCAGCTCCACCGCCCGGCGCATATAGTCCAGATTGCCGTGGGAGTCGGAAAAGACCAGCAGCTTCATATCACCATCTCCAATCCGGAACATATAATAAAGCGGACACACCGCTCATATTTAGTATGGAGGGACCTGCTATGAACAAGCCCAACCCAGACCTGGACGCGCTGAAGAAAGATCCCCAGGCCGCCCGTCTGCTCAACGACCCAGCCGCGCTCAAGTCTCTGCTCTCCTCCCCGGAAACTCAGAAGTTGATGGCCCTCCTCAATCAGAGCGCCGGCGGCTCTCTCCAGGGGGCCGCTCAGGCCGCCGCCAAGGGCAGGCCGGAGGCCCTCATAGGCATTCTCAATCAGGTGATGCAGAGCAGGGAGGGGGCCAGCGCTGTGGAAAATCTGAAAAAAAAGGCCGAGAAATAACCATACACAGCCGCCTGAGGGGGTGAATCTATGGCGGATCTGCAGGAACAACTTCAGGCAATTCTGGGAAATCCGGAGGCCATGGGACAGATCACCGCCATCGCCCAGGCCCTGACCGGGGGTGGGAATCACGCGTCCGCTCCGCCTCCCCAGGAACCGCCCCAGGTCCAGGAAGCGGACTATGTCCCGGTTCAGGAAGAGCCCCCGCAGCAGGCCTCCGCCGGAAACGCCGACCTCTCCGCCCTTCTCTCCTCCCTGTCGGGCAGCGGTCTGCCCGATTTGGACCCCAGACTCATCCAGATCGCTCTCCGGGTCTTTTCCGAATACAGCGCCCAGGACGATGAAAAGGCCGCCCTTCTGCACGCGCTGAAACCGTTTCTCAGCCCGGAGCGGCAGGAAAAAGCGGAAAAAGCGGCCCAGATCGCCAGGCTGTCCCGCGTCGTGCGGGTGGCCATAGAGCTCCTGCGGGAGGAGGGCGGCCATGTATAACCCTTACCTTCACCACCAGGAGCCCAGAGATGAGGAAACGGCCCCCTCTCCGCCGGAAGCGGAGAAAAAGGGGCTGTCCGGACTTCTGAAAAGCCTCAGGCTGGAGGAGCTGGACACCGGAGATGTCCTGCTCCTGCTCATCCTGCTCTTTCTTTTTTTGGATGACCGGGAAAACAATCTGGAACTGCTTATGACCCTTGGTCTGATGCTGATCCTGTGACAGCCGGCTCCCCTCCCACGGTATGGAGGACCGTACCGTCAGGCAGGGCGAAGGAGGCCGTCCGCGCCGCCGGGCTCTCCGGAGCAGAGGCGGTCATGGACCATACCACCTCGCCCTCCGTCTCGGTTTCAGCGGCCGCCAGAAGGCCGTTGTCCGCAGAGACCCAATAGCGTTCCCGCTGGTCCAGTTCCGGCACCTCCACCTCCACATAGACACAGGCAGAGCCGTTCTTCTCCTCATAGCCGGCGGCAGTGATGTTTTCAGGGTCCAGCGCCAGAACGTCCTCATAGGAAGGAATTCGCTGGCCCTCCACATCGGCGGAGGCGCTGTCCGCCGGCCAGCTCAGGACCGTGCGCTCCGAATCGTACCAGCGCCACACGGTGCCGTCTCCTACGATGGTGTGGGCCACCGTCCCCGACGGGAGGGTCAGGTCTGTTCGGGTCCAGCCCCCGTCTGCCCAGACCCTGGCGGTGGACGAGACCTTCTCCAGCGTGGTGGTGACGGTGCGGGAATAGCTGTCCAGCCGGCTCAGGGCGGCAATGACGCTCTGGACAGTCTGCGGAGTAACCTCCACCCGGACGCCTCCCTTCTGGCCGGAGGAATCCGGCGCCGCCTGTCCGCTGGGCGCAGGCGTGGGGAGGACGATTTTGGCGGTATCCCCGGCAAAGAGGGGCAGACCGAAGCTGGAAAACACCGCAATGACGATGACCACCGCGATAAGGATCACCAAAATGTTACGGTTGCGCCGCTCCATGCTCTGCCTCCTTCCCGGTCAAATGGGACAAGGGGGCGCGGGCCGCCCCTCAGGGCCGAAATTCCGCCGGAGGGGCGGATCTCAGCCCGAAATGATATTCAATGGCGTCGGCAATCCGCTCGCAGGCCCGGCCGTCTCCATAGGGATTGACCGCGCGGGCCATCCGGTCGTAGGCGTCTTTGTCCTCGATGAGCTGAGCGGCCAGGGAAAATACGCGTTCCTCTTCGGTGCCCGCCAGCTGAGCGGTACCGGCCGCCACGGCCTCCGGCCGCTCGGTCTCCCGGCGCATCACCAGCACCGGCTTGCCCAGAGCGGGGGCCTCCTCCTGGAGTCCGCCCGAATCGGTCATGACGAACCTGCACCGGGCGATCAGATTGTGCATCTCCTCCACGTCCACCGGATCGATCAGGTGGATGCGGTCGTGGCCGGACAGGTATTTCCCCGCCGCCTCCCGCACCACCGGGGAGAGATGGACCGGATACACCAGCTCCACCTGGGGATAGGTCTCCGCCAGCCGGCGGAGGGCCTTCATGATATGCGCCATGGGCTCCCCGTAGTTCTCCCGCCGGTGGCAGGTCACCAGGATCACCGTCCGGCCGGTGTAGTCCAGTTCATTGAGCAGTTTGGTGGAAAAGCGGAAATCGGGCCGCACCGTGGTGGACATCGCGTCGATCACCGTGTTTCCGGTGAGGAACACCCCCCTGGTAATTCCCTCCCGGCGGAGGTTTTCCCGGTTGGACTCAGTGGGGCAGAAATGGAGATCGGCCAGATCCCCCACCAGCGTGCGGTTCATCTCCTCCGGGAAGGGGGAGTATTTGTCATAGGTGCGCAGGCCCGCCTCCACATGTCCCACCGCGATCGGTCCGTACAAGGCGGCCAGCGCGGCGGAAAAGGTGGTGGAGGTGTCCCCGTGGACCAGCACCAGATCGGGCCGCGCCTGGGCAAAGACCCCTTCCAGCCCCAGCAGGCACTTGGTGGTAATGGTGGACAGGGTCTGTCTGGGCTCCATGATGTTCAGGTCAAAGTCGGGGGTCAGCTGAAAGATCTCCAGCACGCTGTCCAGCATCTGCCGGTGCTGGGCGGTCACGCAGCAGAGGCTCTCGATCCCCTCCCGTCCGGCCAGGGTCTTCACCAGCGGGGCCATCTTGATGGCTTCCGGCCTGGTGCCGAAAATGGACATGACACGGATCATTTCTGTCCCTCCTCGCCGCCGCGCTTGTGGTTGTTGGCATTGAAAATACTCAGGGCCACCGCCCCGGCGGCGAACAGGGCGAAGAGCAGCAGCATGGCCTTCACCGCTCCGCTGGTGGTGAGCACCACCGCGCTGAGGCCCAGAATGGCGGTAATGACATAGAGCACCGCCACCGCCTGCTTCTGGGAAAAACCCATGTCAATGAGCCGGTGATGGACGTGGCTGCGGTCGGCGTGCATGGGGCTCTGACCATGGGCAATGCGGCGGATAAAGGCAAAGCAGGTGTCGAAAATAGGCAGTCCGAAGATCAGGAAGGGCACCACGAACGAGATGATGGTGTACATCTTGAACAGGCCCTGAATGGAGATGCATGCCAGAACATAGCCCAGGAAGGTGGATCCGGTGTCTCCCATAAAGATCTTGGCCGGGTTCATATTATAGGGGAGGAAACCGAGGCATCCTCCCGCCAGAGCGGCCACCAGCAGAGCCACCTGGGGCTCCCCCACCAGCAGGGCAATGACCAGCAGAGTCAGCGAGCTGATGGAGCTGACTCCGCACGCCAGTCCGTCCAGACCATCAATGAGATTCACCGCGTTGGTCATGGCCACGATCCAGAGCACCGTCACCGGGACAGACAGCCAGCCCAGATGCCAGTAAAGATCCGCGGAAAACACGTTGGGGTTGGACAAGTCGGTGATGAGGTTCCCTGTAAACACCGCGATGAGGGCGGCCACGATCTGCACCACCAGCTTGAACTTGGCCCCCAGGGCATAGATATCGTCAAAAATACCCAGTACCACAATGACCACCGCCCCCAGGAGCATTCCCCGGAGCTGCGCTGTCATGGGGACAAAGATCAATGTGCTGAGCAGGAAGCCCAGAAAGATGGCCAGCCCTCCCATTCGAGGGATGGGGTGATCGTGCATTCTGCGGCCGTCCTTGGGGACATCCACCGCGCCCATTTTCACCGCCAGATTCCGCACCACCGGAGTGAGAACCAGAGCGATCAGGAACGCAACTCCCAGTGCAGCGGCCACCCGGCCAATCAATTCCGTTGAGATAGGCATGAATTCGGACTCCTTCACCGGCAGGGCCGGATGTGGTTTCAAGTGTGCAGGCAGCAGGCAAAACAGTTTCCGCCCGCCGTCAGCAGAGCAAGCGGAACTTTTCCGCCTTTCTGCTGCTGATGAAGATTTGCTTTCCCGCCGGCGCTTCCGGTCCCGGGCAGAGACAAACGAAGCCTCTCCGTCCGCCGTCAGCAGGCGGAGCGAACAAAGTTTTCTTTGCCTTCTTTCTTTTGAAAAAGAAAGAAGGTCAGCGGGGCAGGAAGCCCAGTTTCTTGTGGACCTTGGTCAATGTCCGCGCGGCCACGGCAGCCGCCTTCTCGGCGCCCTGACGGTACAGACGCTCCAGCTCTCCCTTGTCGGCCATGAGCCGCTCGGTCTCTTCCCGGACGGGCCGGAGGAACTCCACCACAGCCTCACCCACAGCGGGCTTGAACTCGCCATAGCCCTTTCCCTCAAACTGGCGCTCCACTTCCTCCACGGTCATGCCGGTGGCGGCGCAGTAAATGTCAATGAGGTTGGACACACCGGGCTTGTCGGGAGACTTGCGGACCGTGGCGTCGGAATCGGTGATGGCCCGCTTGAACTTGCGCATGATGGCGTCGGGGGTATCCATCACCAGAATATAGGAATTTTCATTCTCCGCGGACTTGGACATTTTCTTGTCCGGCTCCTGGAGGCTCATCACCCGGGCGCCCACTGTGGGGATCACCGCCTCGGGCAGGGTAAACACATCGCCGTAAACACCGTTGAACCGCTGGGCGATGTCCCGGGTCAGCTCCACGTGCTGGCGCTGATCCTCGCCCACCGGGACGATATCCGTCTGATAGAGCAGGATGTCGGCGGCCATCAGGCTGGGGTAGGTAAACAGTCCGGCGTTGATGTTGTCGGCGTGCCGGGCGGACTTCTCCTTAAATTGGGTCATCCGGGACAGCTCGCCGAACATGGTGAAGCAGTTGAGGACCCAGGCCAGCTCGGCATGGGCAGGGACATGGGACTGGATAAAGAGAATGCTCTTCTCCGGATCGATGCCGCAGGCGATGAGCTGGGCATAGAGCTCCAGCGCGTGATGGCGCAGCTTGGCGGGATCCTGCCGGACGGTGATGGCGTGCTCATCCACCACACAGTAGACACAGTCGTAGTCGTCCTGGTAGGAGGGCCAGTTCCGCAGAGCCCCCACATAGTTGCCCAGAGTGATATTCCCGCTGGGCTGGATCCCGCTGAAGCTGACTTTACGGTCTTTGATCATATTGAAACACTCCTTACTTCCAGGGCGGCTTTCGTCCTGATGATACTGAGGTATCATACCATATTTCCAACCGCTTGACAAGTTCCACTCATACCGATAAAATAGGAGAGATCATGAACTTCTTTTGGGAGGAATTTACCATGGATATGGCCTGGTTTGACGAGATGGAGGGGCGCATCCCCCACGGAGAGGTCCGCACCCGGTTCGCCCCCTCCCCCACCGGCTACATGCACGTGGGCAATCTGCGCACCGCCCTTTACACCTGGCTCATCGCCCGCCACGGGAACGGCAAGTTCATCCTCCGCATTGAGGATACCGACCAGGGCCGTCTGGTGGAGGGTGCGACCGAGATCATTTACAGCACCCTCCGGCAGTGCGGTCTGGACTGGGACGAAGGGCCTGACGTGGGCGGCCCGGTGGGTCCCTATATCCAGACCCAGCGCCGGGAGCTTTACGGCAAGTATGCCCAGCTTCTGGTGGAAAAGGGCGGCGCCTATTACTGCTTCTGTGAAAAGACCGAGTCCGAGGAGGACGCGGGCGATTTTGACCGGGCAGATGATCCCTGCCGTGACCTCCCTCTGGAAGAGGCCAGGGCCCGCGTGGCCGCCGGAGAGCCCTACGTCATCCGCCAGCGCATTCCCAGGGGGGGACAGACCACCTTCCACGATGCGGTGTTCGGTTCCATCACCGTGGACAACGACACTCTGGACGATCAGGTGCTCATCAAAAGGGACGGCCTGCCCACCTATAACTTTGCCAACGTTGTGGACGATCATCTGATGGGCATCACCCATGTGGTGCGGGGCAGCGAGTACCTCTCCTCCGCCCCCAAGTATAACCTGCTCTATGAGAGCTTCGGCTGGGAGATCCCCGAGTATATCCACTGCTCCCCCGTCATGCGGGACGCCCACAACAAGATGTCCAAGCGCCACGGGGACCCCTCCTATGAGGACCTGCTGGCCCAGGGCTATCTCTCCCCCGCGGTGGTGAACTATGTCTCTCTGCTGGGCTGGGCCCCCAAGGGCGAGAACTCCGAGCGGGAGTTCTTCACCCTCCAGGAGCTGTCGGAGGTCTTTGACGTGGCGGGCATCTCCAAATCCCCCGCCATCTTCGACCGGGAGAAGCTCAACTACTTCAACGCCCACTACCTCCGGGCCATGGCCCCTGAGGAGTTCTACGCCGTGGCTGAGCCCTATCTGAAGGAGGCCGTCCACGCCCCCCAGGTGGACCTGAAGCTGCTGGCCCCCCTGGTCCAGGGCCGGTGCGACACCCTGCGGGACATCGCCCCTCAGGTGGACTTCCTGGACGCCCTGCCCCCGTACTCCAACGAGCTCTACTGCCACAAAAAAATGAAGACCAACGAGGAAAACTCTCTGGAGGCGCTGAACGCCGTCCTCCCTGTGCTGGAGGGGCTGGAAAGCTGGAGCTACGACGCCATCCACGACGCCCTGGTTGGGCTGGCCGCCCGGCTGGAGCTGAAGAACGGCCGCATCATGTGGCCGGTGCGCACCGCCCTCTCCGGCAAGGCGGTCACCCCCGGCGGCGCGGTGGAGCTGTGCCAGCTGCTGGGGAAAGAGGAGAGCCTGTCCCGCATCCGGAAGGGCATCCAACAGCTGAGCTGAATATCCCATGTGCGAGATACCGGCGGACTTCCCTGTGAGGTCCGCCGGTTTTTTGTCCGGTCTTCCGTTTCTCCTGACTGAATCATCTGATTTTGGGGCATCCTATCTCTGATTCCCCGCAAGGAGGGTTTTCTATGATCTGCACTGTCACCTTCAATCCGGCTCTGGACTATGTTCTCCGGGTGGGCCCCATCCGGGTGGGCGGCACCAACCGGGCCCTGGAGGAAGAGCTCCAGCCCGGCGGCAAGGGGGTCAACGTGGCCCTGGTCCTCCGCCAGCTGGGGGTGGAAGCCGCCGCCACCGGCTTTGCCGCCGGGTACACCGGCCAGCTTCTGTGCCGTTGGCTGGCCGACGCCGGGGTGACCGCCGATTTCGTCGCCCTCCCCGCCGGAATGACCCGCATCAACGTGAAACTCCGGGGCAGGACCGAGACCGAACTCAACGGCTCCGGCCCCGCCATCTCCCCCGAGGCCCTGGAACAGCTGATGGACAAGCTCTCCGCCCTCCGCCCCGGGGACACTCTGGTGGTGGCCGGGTCGGTGCCTCCCTCCCTGCCCGGAGACGTCTACCAGCGGCTGCTCGCCCGGCTCCCCGCCGTCCGCTGCGTGGTGGACGCCGAGGGCCCGCTGCTGCGGGGCTGCCTGGTCTATCATCCCTTCCTGGTCAAGCCCAACCACCACGAGCTGGGGGCCATGTACGGGGAGACGCTGGCGGCGGAGGACCTTCCCCGGGTGGCCGCCTGCGCCCGGCGGCTCCAGGGCGAGGGCGCCCGGAATGTGCTGGTCTCTCTGGCCGGCGCGGGGGCCCTGCTGCTCACCGAGGAGGGACAGGTCCTCACCCAGTCCGCCCCCCGGGGAGAGGTCCGGAATTCCGTGGGGGCGGGAGACTCCATGGTGGCCGGGTTCCTGGCCGGATATGACCGGGGCGGATACGAGGAGGCCCTTCTTTTGGGCACCGCCGCCGGCAGCGCCACCGCCTTCTCCCCCCGACTGGCCACCCGGGACGAGATTCAGCACATTTATACCCAGCTTTTGGAAAGGAAGACCACACAATGAGGATCACCGATCTGCTCCGGCCCGAGGCCATCGCCCTGGGGGCGGAAGCGAAGGACAAAGGGGCCGCCCTGTCTCTTCTGACTGACCTGCAGAACAGGGCGGGCTGCCTGTCCGATCCGGCCCGTTACCGCCGGGACCTGCTGGAACGGGAAAAGCAGGGCACCACCGCCATCGGGGACGGAGTGGCCGTTCCCCACGCCAAGTCGGAGGCAGTAAAACGGCCCGGCCTGGCCGCCGCCGTCTTTCCCAAGGGAGTGGATTTCGGCGCCCCAGACGGCCAGCCCTCCAGGCTCTTTTTCGCCATCGCCGCGCCTGCCGGCGGAGGCGACACCCATCTGGAGATTCTGTCCCGGCTCATGGTACTGCTCATGGACCCCGGCTTTGTCTCTGAACTTCTGGCCGCTCCGGACATTGACCGCTTCCTGGCCCTGATCGATCGGGCGGAGCGGAAAAAATTCCCCGAGGAGACCACTCCGGAGCCCAGGCAGGGAAGCTACCGGGTATTGGCGGTCACCGCCTGTCCCACCGGCATCGCCCACACCTATATGGCCGCCGAGGCCCTGGAGCGGGCGGGAGAGCGGATGGGATTTCCGGTAAAAGCCGAGACCCAGGGCTCCGGCGGAGCCAAAAACGTCCTCACGCCGGAGGAAATCGCCGCCTGCGACGGCATCATCATCGCCGCCGACCGGGCGGTGGATCTGTCCCGGTTCCACGGCAAGCCGCTCCTCCAGGTCCCCGTCTCCGACGGCATCAGCCGGCCCGAGGGACTTATCCGCCGGGTGGTGGAGGGCAAAGCCCCCGTCTGTCAGGAGGGCAACGGTCCTTCTGAGTCCGACACCGGCGGAACCGGCGCCGGGCGGCAGGTCTACCGGCACCTGATGAACGGCGTCAGTCACATGCTCCCCTTCGTCATCGGCGGCGGCATCCTGATCGCCCTGGCCTTCCTGCTGGACGCCGGGGCGGTGAACGACGCCAATTTCGCCGACTTCGGCACCATCACCCCCGCCGCCGCCTTCCTGAAAAATGTGGGCGGGGTCGCCTTTAACTTCATGCTGCCCATCCTGGCCGGATATATCGCCCTGTCCATCGCGGACCGTCCCGGTCTGGCGGCGGGCTTTGTGGGCGGGGCCCTGGCGGTATCCGGAGCCACCTTCGCCTCTCCCGGCGGCACCGATGTCTCCGCCGGTTTCCTCGGGGCTCTGCTGGCCGGCTTTCTCGGAGGCTATCTGGTCCTGGGGCTGGAAAAGCTGTGCGATCATCTCCCCCGGGCTCTGGAGGGCATCAAGCCGGTGCTGATCTATCCCCTGGCGGGCATCCTTCTCATCGGCGTGGTCATGTGCCTCATCAACCCCTTTGTGGGACTCATCAACACGGCCATGACAAACGCCCTGGAGTCGCTCAGCGGCACCAGCGCCATCCTTCTGGGGGCGGTGGTGGCCGGGATGATGGCCATTGACATGGGCGGCCCCTTCAACAAGGCGGCCTATCTCTTCGGCACCGCCTCCCTGGTCAGCGCCGCCGGGGGCGCCATCAGTTCCCCCGTCATGGCGGCGGTGATGATCGGCGGCATGGTGCCCCCCATCGCCATCGCCCTCACCTGCACCTTTTTCCCCAACCGGTTTCCCGACAGCGAGCGGAAAAACGGCTACGTCAACTATGTCATGGGCCTTTGCTTCATCACCGAAGGCGCCATCCCCTTCGCCGCCGCCGACCCGCTGCGGGTCATCCCCTCCTGTCTGATCGGCTCAGCGGCGGCGGGGGCGCTGTCCATGGCCTTCGGCTGCGCCCTTCCCGCCCCCCACGGCGGCATCTTTGTCTTTCCCGTGGTCCAGAACCCGGGGATGTACGCCCTGGCTCTGGCCGCCGGATCGCTGATCGGGATGGCCCTGCTGGCCCTGTGGAAACGGCCGGCGAAGAAAGGAGAATCTCATGGTCACTGAGACAGTCAGAATTGTCAATCAGATGGGCTTCCACATGCGTCCCGCCGGGATGTTCGCCCGGGAGATGCAGAAATTTCAGAGCAGCCTCACCATCCTCTGCAACGGAAAATCCATCGATGGAAAAAGCGTCATGCAGATCATGGCGGGATGCATGAAACAGGGGGCGGAGCTGGTCCTCCGGTGCGACGGCCCTGATGAGCGGGAGATGCTGGAGACGGCCGCCGGTCTCATCCGGGGCGGTCTGGGAGAGGAATAACGCAATACAGCGGCATGGCGCCGGCGCCATGCCGCTGCTCTTTTACGGCGAAATGCTTGCAATTCCAACCCTTTTCCAGTATAATAGCTTCGATTGAAATTTCGCGGCCCTGCCGCCCGCTCATAAGGAAGTGTTTCGATTGAAGTACGATTTTGCCAGCATCGAGCCCAAATGGCAGAAGCGGTGGCGCGATGAAAAGACCTTCGCCGCTGTCACCGGCAGCCCAAAGCCCAAGTTCTACGCACTGGTGGAGTTCCCCTATCCCTCCGGTCAGGGCCTCCACGTGGGTCACGCCCGGCCCTACACCGCCATGGACGTGGTCGCCCGGAAAAAGCGGATGGAGGGCTACAATGTTCTCTTCCCCATCGGCTACGACGCCTTCGGCCTGCCCACTGAAAACTACGCCATCAAGAACCACATTCACCCCGCCAAGGTGACCCACGACAACATCGCCAACTTCTCCAAGCAGCTCCATATGCTGGGCTACTCCTTCGACTGGGACCGGGTCATCAACACCACCGATCCGGAGTACTACAAGTGGACCCAGTGGATCTTCCTCCAGCTCTACAAGAAGGGCCTGGCCTACAAGACCACCATGCCCGTGAACTGGTGCACCTCCTGCAAGTGTGTTCTGGCCAACGAGGAAGTGGTGGAGGGCGTCTGCGAGC
>JAQXNP010000022.1 GCA_029098065.1 Clostridiales bacterium
CCCACGATCAACGCGGACTATCGGGACTGCATCCTGTTCTTCCGTGTGGGGGACTTCTACGTGATGTTCACCGAGGATGCCCAGGTGGTTTCCCGGGAGCTGGAGCTCACCCTCACCCGCCGGGACCGGTCCCGGCCTCCGGAGGAGCGCACCCCCATGTGCGGCGTGCCCTATCACTCCGCCGAGTCCTATATCTCCCGGCTCATCGCCAAGGGCTACAAGGTGGCCATCTGCGAGCAGATGGAGGACCCCGCCACCGCCAAGGGGCTGGTGGACCGGGATATCATCCGCATCGTCACCCCCGGCACCGTCATCGAGGAGACCATGCTGGAGGAGGGAAAGAACAACTTCCTGTGCGCCGTCTGCCTGGAGGGGGACCAGGCGGGCCTGTGCTTTGCCGACCTGTCCACCGGAGAGGTCTCCGCCACCGGCTTTTCCGGCCCCGGCTGGCGGGAGCACACGGAAAATGAGCTGGGGCGGTTCTCCCCCCGGGAGGCGCTGCTCTCCCCCGAGGCCTGGAATGACCCGCTCATCCGGTCCTTTCTGAAGGACCGGCTGGGCTGCCGGGCGGAGGAGGGCCGGGGCGACGGCTTTGATCCCGATGCCGCCGCGGCCCGGGTGGAGCGGCAGTTCAAGGAGGGGACGGAGGACCTGCCTGACGGGCCGGTGACCCGGGCCGCCGGGGCGCTGATGGCCTATCTGTACGACACCCAGAAGACCGACCTGTCCCACATGTCGGCCATCCGGTACTATACCGCCGGAGCGTTTATGGAGCTGGACCTCACCGCCCGGCGGAACCTGGAGCTCACCGAGACCCTCCGGGGGGGCGAGAAGAAGGGCAGCCTCCTCTGGGTGCTGGACAAGACCTGCACCCCCATGGGCCACCGGCTCATCCGCGCCTGGCTGGAGCGGCCCCTCCTCTCCCCGGTCCAGATCGGCAAGCGCCAGGGGGCTGTGGCCGATCTGGTGGGGGACGCGGTGGCCCGGCAGGAGCTGGCCCGGGCGCTGAAGGAGGTCACCGATCTGGAACGGCTCATCGGCCGGGTGGTCTACGGCACCGCCGGCGGCCGGGACCTGGTGGCCCTCTCCCGGGGGCTGGGGAAGCTGCCTGAGCTGCGGACGCTGCTCTCCCCCTTTTCCTCCTCCCTGCTGTGCGTCCTCCGGGACAGCCTGGACGATCTGGCCGAACTGCGGCAGCTTATCGACTCCGCCTTTGTGGACGAGCCCCCCTTCTCGGTGCGGGAGGGCGGCTTCATCCGGGACGGCTACCACGCCGAGGTGGACCGGCTGCGGGGCATCCTCACCGGCGGCAAGGACATGGTGGCCGCCATGGAGGCCCAGGAGAAGGAGCGCACCGGCATCCAGCGGCTGAAGGTGGGCTTCAACAAGGTCTTCGGCTATTACATCGAGGTCTCCAAGGCCAACACGGTTCCCATCCCGGACAACTACATCCGCAAGCAGACCCTGGTGAACTGCGAGCGGTATATCACCCCCGAGCTCAAGGAGATGGAGCACACCATCCTCACCGCCCAGGATCAGGTGGTGGCGCTGGAGTACCAGCTCTTCTGCCAGGTGCGCCAGACCGCCGCCGGCATGGTGGATCAGATCCAGCGCTCCGCCGCCGCGGTGGCCCAGGTGGACGTGCTGTGCTCCTTTGCCCGGGTGGCCGCCGAGAACAACTACTGCCGGCCCCAGGTGGACCTCTCCGACGTCATCGACATCGCGGAGGGCCGTCATCCGGTGGTGGAAAAGATGGGGACGGGGACCCTCTTTGTCCCCAACGACACCCACATGGACGGAAAAGACGACCTGGTGGCCATCATCACCGGCCCCAACATGGCGGGCAAGTCCACCTACATGCGTCAGACCGCCCTGATCGTCCTCATGGCCCAGATGGGCTCCTTCGTCCCCGCCAAATCCGCCCGGATCGGCATTGTGGACCGGGTGTTTACCCGCATCGGGGCCAGCGACGACCTGTCCGCCGGTCAGTCCACCTTCATGGTGGAGATGACGGAGGTGGCCGAGCTTTTGAAGAACGCCACATCCAAGAGCCTGCTCATTTTGGACGAGATCGGCCGGGGCACCTCCACCTACGACGGCATGGCCATCGCCCGGGCGGTGCTGGAATACTGCGCCGACAAGCGCCGGCTGGGGTGCAAGACCCTTTTCGCCACCCACTACCACGAACTCACCGCCCTGGAGGGGGAGATCTCCGGGGTGAAGAACTACAACATCGCCGCCAAGAAGCGGAAGGACGACATTCTCTTTCTCCGGAAGATCGTCCGGGGCGCGGCGGCGGCCAGCTACGGCATCGAGGTGGCCAAACTGGCGGGGGTGCCCGACCGGGTGATCTCCCGGGCCAAGACTATCCTGGCCGAGCTGGAGGCCGGGGGACTTCCCGTCCCACCCGCTCCCGTTCCCGCCGGAGAGGAACAGATCTCCCTGGGGGACATGGGGGCGCAGACGGTGGCTGACCGGCTCCGGGCGGTGGATCTCGATACCCTCACTCCGCTGGAGGCCATGAACCTCCTCTACCAGCTCAAAAAAGAGCTGTAACACCGGCAGTCATGTCACAGATTTACACACAGAAAGGGGGGGCGCCATGTTCTGCCGCAATTGGAAAAGCAAGCTCACCAGCTCCGAGCGGCGGAGAGGCTGGGTCTTCTTTTTCCTCTACGTTCTGATTTTCCCCCGGCTCAGCGGCTGGGCTCAAAAAATACTGATGGAAGACGCCGACGGCCTGGTGCCGGAGGCAAATGTGGTCTATTATGCCATTTTGTTCATCGGAGTCCTGCTCCTGTTCTGGAGTTTCCTGAAACATGATTTTCTAGATCTGCTGGACTGGCTGCCCGAAAATCTCTTCGGGATCATCATCGGTCTGGTGGGCGTGGGGGTGCTGTACCCGCTGCTGAAGCTGCTGCCCTTTCCGGTGTCCGACCCTGTTCCGGGCCAGTACGCCGGACAGTTTGCCGTGGCTCCCCTGCCCACGGTTATGCTGGTCCTGGTCCTGATCCCGGTGGTGGAAGAGGTGCTGTTCCGGGGACTGCTGTTCGGGAGCCTCCGGCGGTACAGCCGGCCGGCGGCTTACCTGATCTCCATCGTGGTCTACGCCTTTTCCTGCGTGTGGCGGTACGCCCTGGACTATGGAGATCCCCGGTATCTGCTGCTGACGGTGCTCTACCTGCCCGTGTCCGCCGCCCTGACCTGGTGCTATGACAACGGCGGGAGCGTCTGGGGGACGGCGGTTCTCCACGCCGCCATCAACGGCGCCGCCCTCTTTTTCACACTGCCCTGAAGGAAGGTGACGGAAATGCCTCATATCGTGCAGCTCTCTCCCCATGTGGCGGACCTCATTGCCGCCGGTGAAGTGGTGGAGCGGCCCGCTTCCGTGGTGAAGGAACTGGCGGAAAACGCCGTCGACGCCGGCGCCCACGCCGTCACTGTGGAGATCCAGAACGGGGGAATGACCCTCATCCGGGTCACCGATGACGGCTGCGGCATCGCGCCCGGGGAGACGGAGACCGCCTTCCTCCGCCACGCCACCTCCAAGATCAGAAATGAATATGACCTGGAGGCCATCGGCACCCTGGGCTTCCGGGGAGAGGCCCTGGCCGCCACCGCCGCCGTATCCCGGGTGGAGCTGCTCACCCGCCGGGGGGAGGATGCCCTGGGTACCAGCCTCACCCTGGAAGGGGGCGTGGTCACCGGCAAGGAGGAGGCGGGATGTCCCGCCGGTACCACCCTGCTGGTGCGGGATCTCTTTTACAACACCCCCGCCCGGCTCAAGTTCATGAAGAAGGACGCCGCGGAGGGGGCCGCCTGTCTGGCCGCCGTCCAGCGGCAGGCGCTGGCCCACCCGGAGGTGTCCTTCAAGTTC
>JAQXNP010000023.1 GCA_029098065.1 Clostridiales bacterium
CTCGTAGTTCAGGCCGGTGCCCTGGGTGATGGAGCTGATACGGGGCGCCTCAATGAAGCCCGTCAGACCGTACATCACGCCGGCCAGGGTGTGCACCAGAATGGTGGTCTTGAACACGTTGACGCCGGAAACCTTGGCGGCCTCGGCATTGGAGCCCACGGCGAACATGTTCTTGCCGAAGGTGGTCTTGTTCCAGATGAACCACATGATGACCGTGAGGATGATGGCGTAGAGAACGTACCGGGGCACCACGACCTCCTGGCCGTTGCCGGCGGTGATCGAGAACCATTTGCCGGTGACAAAGGTGGTGAACCGCTCATCCAGGCCGGCCAGAGGCTGGCCGTTATTGCCGTTGGCCATATAGAACATGAGGATGACGCCGTAGACGATGAGCTGGGTGGCCAGGGTGACGATGAAGGGATGGAGGCTGAATTTGGCCACGAAGAAGCCGTTGACCAGACCCACGATTCCGCCCACGATGATGACGGCTAGAATGACCACGGGGATGGGGATCACGGGAAGATTGGGGAAGATCTTGGTGGCCCAGTCCGGCCGCTGGAGGAGGGCCGCCGAGATGGCCGCCGTCAGGCCCACCACGCGTCCGGCGGACAGGTCGGTGCCGGTGAGACCGATACATCCGCCGATACCCAGGGCGATGGGGAGAGAGGAGGCGGCCAGGGAGATGATATTGACGATGGAGCTGGTGGTGATGAAGTTGTGGTTTTGAGAGTAAGTATAGATGACAAAGATGATCAGCAGGATGTAGATGGCGTTGTTGATGAGCGCGTCACCTGTGGCCCGCCGCTTATCTTTGGCATCCATCGCCTGGAACGCAGCCGCTTTCTGCTGCAGATTTCTGATGGGATTGTTCACGTCTGGTGCCCCCTTAGACATATTTGGCCGCAAGGGTCATGATCTCTTCCTGCGTGGTGGTCTTGGCGTCCACCTCGCCGGCCAGCCGGCCGCCGGACATGACCAGAATGCGGTCGCACACACCCAGCAGCTCAGGCATTTCGGAAGAGACCATCAGGACAGTTTTGCCCTTGTTGGCCAGGTCAATGATGAGCTGATAGATCTCGTATTTAGCGCCCACATCGATACCCCGGGTGGGCTCGTCCAGCAGCAGGACCTCGGGCTCGGTGAGGAGCCAGCGCCCCAGGATGACCTTCTGCTGATTGCCGCCGGAAAGGCTGCGGATCTGGGTCTCCTGAGAGGGGGTCTTGGTGCGCATGGCGTCAATGGACCACTGCGTATCCGCCCGCATGCTCTTTTCGTTGAGCAGACCGAAACGCAGATGCTTTTTCAAACTGGAGATGACCGTATTCTCCCGGATGTTCAGGATCCCGAAAATGCCGGTGGCCCGGCGCTCCTCGGTGAGCATGGCAAAGCCGTTTTTAATGGACTCCCGGGAGTTGCGGTTGCGCATGACCTTGCCGTCCAGCTTGATGGTCCCCTCTTTTCGGGTGGCGATACCGAAGATGTTCTCCAGCGTCTCGGTGCGGCCGGAACCGTCCAGGCCGGCCAGCCCCACGATTTCCCCCCGGCGGGCGGTGAAGGAAACATCGTTGAGCAGAGAATACATGCCGGTGAGATGCTCGACCTCCAGCCGGACATCTCCGGGCTTGTTGGTTTTGGGAGGGAACTGGTTGGTCAGCTCCCGGCCCACCATGAGCCTGATGATGGTGGGCATATCCAGTTCTGCCGCAGGACGGGTGGCGACCCACTGACCGTCGCGCATGATGGTGACCTCGTCGGAAATCCGCAGGATCTCCGCCATTTTGTGGGAGATGTAAATAATACCTACGCCCTCGTCCCGCAGCATGTTGATGATGCGGAACAGATGCTCCACTTCCTCTTCGGTCAGGGAGGAGGTGGGTTCGTCAAAGACGATGACCTTGGCGTTGAAGGAGACGGCCTTGGCGATTTCCACCATCTGCCGCTGGGAGACCGGGATGGTGGACATGATCCGGTGGGGGTCCACGTTGATCTCCAGCTTGTCAAAAATCGCCTTGGTGTCCGCGTACATTTTTTTCTCGTCTACCATGATGCCGCCCTTGGTGGGGTAGCGGCCCAGCCAGATGTTGTCCATGACGTTGCGCTTGAGCGCCTGGTTGAGCTCCTGATGCACCATGGCCACGCCATTTTCCATGGCCTCTTTGCTGTTTTTGAAGGAGATTTCCTTCCCCTCCAGGTAAATATGGCCTTCATCCTTGGAATAGATGCCGAAGAGGCATTTCATCAGCGTGGATTTCCCCGCGCCGTTTTCACCCATCAGGGCGTGGACAGTACCCTTTTTGACAGTCAAAGAGACATGATCCAGTGCTTTTACGCCGGGAAATTCCTTGGATATATCTGTCATCTGCAACAGTACATCCTGTCCCATGATCCATGCCCTCCTATTGGGAGGGGGCAGCTGCTGCCGAAACAACAACTGCCCCTCCAGCACATTCATTGAAATGAGTTTTGCGAAGCCAGATCAGCCTTTATATTCCTGATAGGCGATGTAGATCTTGTTGTCCAGATTGTTGGCGGTATCCTTGGTGTAGCCGTCGGTGCCGTCCAGCAGGCCCTTGCCGTCGGCCACGTTCTTGGCCAGGAAGGCGATGGCGTCGGCCATGCCCTGAGCGTCCTGCTTGATGGTGCCGGTCATCTTGCCGTCAGCGATGAGCTGCTTGGCGGAGTCGGTGGCGTCCACGCCGAAGACGGGGATGGTCTTGCCGCCGTCACCGTTGTTGTAGCCGACGGCGTTCAGAGCGGAGATACAGCCCTCGGCCATGTTGTCGTTGTTGCAGATAATGAGCTCGATCATGTTGCCGTTGGCCTCGGTGTACTGGCTCAGGTTGGTGGTCATGTACTCATTGGCGGCCTGAGCGGACCAGTTGCCCTGGAGGTCCAGCTGGAACTTGTCGGCGTTGTTGGCGTCAAAATACTCCAGCTCGGGCTTGCCGGCGGCGGTGAGGATGGCGTTGGCGTCCTCGACGGCATACTGGGTGCGGTAGATGGCTTCCACGTTGGAGGCGTCGCCCTTGAACATGGCATAGGAGATCTTGCCGTCGCCGTTGAGGTCGATCTCGTCATAGTGGTCCACCACGTACTGGCCCACCATCTTGCCCTGCATGTGGCCGGCCTCGGGGGCGTCGGTGCCCACGAAGGCGATGTTGTCATAGGCCCCCAGAACGGTGCCCTCATTGCCGTCCTCTTCCACCGCGCGGTTGAAGAAGATGACAGGCACGCCGGCGGCCTTGGCCTTGTCGCAGATGGACTTGGCGGTGTCGGAGGAGCCGGAGGTCACCTGGTTGATGATGAGCAGGTTGTAGCCGGAGGAAAGGGCGGTATCGATCTGCTCGGTCTGAGTGGTCTGGGTGGAGTTGCCGTCAAAGTCCATGTACTCAATGCCGGCGGCGTCCAGGGCGGCGTCGAGAGCAGTACGCACGCTGGAGATGTAGGTGTCGGAGTAAGCGTAGTAGAACACAGCAGCCTTGACGCCGGAAGCATCGGCGGCCTGGCTTTCGGCAGGAGCGCTGGATTCGGTGGAGCTTCCGCCGCCGCATCCAGCCAGGGCGCCGACCATCATGGCCGCCGCCAGAGAAATTCCAAGAATACGTTTCTTCATTGTTCTTCTCCTCTTTCCACAATTTTTAGGATTTTGGGATGGCGCTTTTGGGGCATATTGTACATCCCAGCCTTATGATAACATAGCCTGCAGGGGAATGCAACAGGTTTTTGCTGGATTTCGGCCGGAAGGCTGGAAACGATTCCACTAATTTCAGGGCCTCCCGGACGCCGTTGGGCAGAGTGGAGAAAATCCGGAGCGATTTTTGGCACTTTTTATGACAGCTCTTTCCGGGCCCGGAATTCCGAAGGGCTGAGGCCAACGGCCCGCTTGAAGGCCCGGGAAAAATAAAAGGGGTCGTCGAAGCCCACGGAGGCGGCCACCTCTCCCACCGACAGGGTGCTGTGGCGGAGAAGCTGCCGGGCCCGCTGGAGGCGGTAGCGGGTGAGATAGGCGCTGGGAGAGCAGCCGTACTGGTCCTGAAAAGCCCGATAGAGTGTGCAGCGGCTGACGCCGGTCTGCCGGGCGGCCTCCTCTACTCCCACAGACCGGGCGTAGTTGCGGTGAAAGAAGTCGGCCCCCTGCCGGGCGTAGACGGCCAGAGCGGCCTCGCCGGGGCGGGCGCCGCTCTCCACCAGCAGCCCCAGAGCTGCCTGGAGATAGCCCGCCATGCGCACCGCGCTGGCGTAGTCGGTCCCCCGGGCCTTGTAGATGTCCAGCAGTCCCTCCCGCAGCGCCTCTCCGGCCTGGGGCCGGAGGACGGGGGCGGACGGGGTGAAGGGCGTCTGGGCCACCAGAATGGCGGCCGCCGGGCCGGAAAAGCCCGCCCAGTAGTATTCCCAGGGGGTGTCCTCGTCCGCCTGATAGCGGATGGGGGTGTCGGGGGCGGCCAGAAAGGCCTCCCCCGCGTTCAGAATATAACTCCGCCCGCCGGACTCATAGCGCCCCCGGCCGGAGACCACGTAGTGGAGCAGGTAGTGATCCCGGACGCCGGGGCCCCAGCCGTAGCCGGGGGAGCATTTCTGGAACCCGGCGTTGTGGACCACCAGAGGGAGCTCCGGACGCTCCGGTACCTTGAAGGAATATTTGAAATTCTCTTCCATGATGTTTCCGCCTCCCGCTCTCAAGAATACACTGTCCGGATCACGGATGCAACAAAAATCCATGGATCGGACACGGGGAGACATGGAAAAGACGCATGGTCTTGGTAAGATTAAGGGTGAAAACGGGGCCTGCCGGAGATGAAACATTCCGGCGGGGCCAAGTGAGGAGGAAAAGTCATGGAACAGCAGTCCCTGGAGGAACGCCTGGCGGCGGGAGAACTGGACGCCGCCCTTGTCCGGCTCTACGGCGGGGACCGGACCGGAGAGGCCCGGGATAGGCTGGCCCGGGTGCTCACGGGCTTCCAAAAAACCTTCGGCTGTCCGGCGGAGGCGGTCTTCAGCGCACCCGGCCGCACGGAGATCGGCGGCAACCACACCGACCATCAGCACGGCCGGGTGCTGGCGGCCAGCGTGGATCTGGACATTCTGGCCGCCGCCGCCCCCAACCAGAGCGGCATGATCCGGGTCCAGTCCCAGGGCTATCCCCTGATGGTGGTGGATCTGCGGGAGCTGAGCCCCCGGCCGGAGGAGGAGAACACCTCCGCCGCGCTGATCCGTGGGGTGGCC
>JAQXNP010000024.1 GCA_029098065.1 Clostridiales bacterium
CAGTGTATCGTGGCCTGTCCCACCGGCGCCCTGACCGAGAAGGATGACACCGCCGAGGTGCTGGCTGCCCTGGAAGACCCTGCCAAGCACGAGGTGGTGGGTCCCGCTCCCTCTGTGCGGGCCACGCTGGGCGAGTGCTTCGGTATGCCGGTGGGCACCAACGTGGAGGGCAGGATGGTCACCGCCCTCAAGCGGCTGGGCTTCGACAAGGTCTTTGACGTGGATACTGGCGCCGACTTCACCATCATGGAGGAGGGCACGGAGTTCCTGAACCGCCTCCAGAACGGCGGGGCCCTGCCCATGATCACCTCCTGCTCCCCCGGCTGGATCCGGTACTGCGAGCAGCATTTCCAGGATATGCTCCCCAACCTGTCCACCTGCCGGTCTCCCCAGCAGATGTTCGGCTCTCTGGTGAAGACCTATTACGCCGAGCAGGCCGGCATCGACCCCAAGGACATTTTTGTGGTGTCCATCATGCCCTGCACGGCCAAGAAGTATGAGGTCAAGCGGGAGGAGCAGCGTCTGCCCAACGGCTGTATGCCGGTGGATGTGTCCCTCACCAGCCGGGAGCTGGCCCGGCTCATCACTCAGGCCGGTATGATGTTCGATCATCTGCCTGACAGCGAGTTCGATCCGATATTCGGTATCTCCACCGGCGCGTCGGTGATCTTCGGCGCCACCGGCGGCGTGATGGAGGCGGCTCTGCGGACGGTGGCTGAGAAGGTCACCGGCAAGGTGGATCCCATCGAGTACACCGAGGTCCGGGGTCTGAACGGGGTCAAGGAGGCCTCCTATGACCTGAACGGCCGTGTGGTCCGGGTGTGCGTAGCCTCCGGTCTGACCAATGTCCGGAAGGTGCTGGAAGGCGTGCGGGACGGCTCGCTCCACTATGATTTTATCGAGTTTATGGCCTGCCCCGGCGGCTGCATTAACGGCGGCGGCCAGCCGCTCCACTCCTCGGAGACCCGGTCCTTCACCGATCTGGTGGCCCTGCGGGCCAAGGCGCTTTACGACCAGGACAGGAATATGCCGCTGCGTAAGAGCCATGAGAGCCCCATTGTCCAGAAAGTCTATGCCGAGTATCTGGGCGAGCCCGGCGGCCACAAGGCCCACGAGCTGCTCCACTGTACCTACATTCCCCAGGCCCGGTACCGTACCGACAAGTAACTGGGACAATACAGAACACAAACGGAGGATGCCCGAGGGCATCCTCCGTTTTCTGTGCCCGGGCGGGGAATATCTGTTCGGGAGACAGATCAGCAGGCCAGAGCGGCCCCCAGAGCCCGGCAGGCGTCCAGGGCGCTGCCGTCGGGGACCTCGTTGACCATGAGTCCCTCCTCCTGGCGCAGATCGGCCCCGGTCCGGGCGGTGCGGTCATACCAGTCCCGCATCCACTGGCCGTCTCCCCAGCCGTAGGAGCCGAAAAGCCCCACTTTTTTTCCGGAGAGGCTGCCCTCCAGAGCGGTAAAGAAGGGCTCGAACTCGGCCTCTTCCAGCGCTTCGGCTCCCATGGCGGGACAGCCCAGGGCCAGGGCGTCATAGCCGGCGGCGTCTTCAGGGGTGATCTGAGAGACGGAAAACAGGTCCGGGGCGGCTCCGGCCCGGGCGGCCCCTTCCGCCACCGCGCGGGCCATGGCTTCGGTGTTTCCGGTACCGGACCAATAGATGACAGCAAGTTTGCTCATGTTGAAAATTCCTCCTGATAGTTTACTCAGTGTGTGATGGGACGAAAGGGTTGAAAACCCCGGTCAGGCAGCCTGTCCGCCCAGCAGAGAGACCAGGCTGCTGCCCTGCTCCAGCCGGTCCAGCAGCCAGTCCCGGCACCGCCGGAACTGGAGAAAGCGGCGCTGCGCGCTCTCCACGTCGTGGTAGACCTTCCAGCAGCCGCAGAGCTTGCAGCCGGTGCCATCGGGATCGGTGAGAAAACCGACCACATCCTCCGAGGGATAGCCCAGGAACAGACCCACTTCGTGGGGAAATTCGCCCTCTCTCTTCAAGCGGTCCATCAGCCGGCGCAGGAGCCAGGGCAGAGGGGCTTCCGCCGGGTAACCGGCGTCGGCCAGAATCCGGCGGGCCAGGGGATGGCGCAGCGCCTCTTCCAGAAGCTCAGGCCGGTAGACCAGGAGGAGCGCCCGCTTCCGGCAATGCCCCAGCACCAGGAAACGGGGCCCCCGAAGGCTGGCGTTATAACGGCCGGCCAAAGTGGCCAGACCGGGATATTCCGCCGCCGGCAGCGATAGGAGGGAAGCCGCTTTTAAACCCATCAGAGCGGGGGCGCAGTGCCATGCCAGCTTTTGTTCAAATGCGGGATGTTCCATGAGAGACCTCCTTGCGGTTAGTTTAAGCTAACTATAACGGAAAAAGAAGGGGGCGGATCAGCTCCCTCAAGTAGTTAGTTAGAACTAACTACGATGGAAAGATACCATACTTTCGCGGTGTTGTCAAGTACAATTTGCTGTAAAAGGGGAACGTACCCGCGGTCCGGGGACCGCAGGTACTTGAAAAGAAGAGGAAAACCGCCTTATGATTTCGCACTGGCCAGAGATTCCCCCTCTTCCTCAATGAACATGAGACACAGGCTCACCAGCAGGAGGAGACAGGAGATCCAGATGGTTTTCACTCCCAGCAGGGGGATAAAGCACCCACCCAACCCGGCCCCCAGGCCAAAGAGAAGGATGATGGCGCAGTAGCGGCCTGCGGCCTGAAGGACAGAACGGTTTTTCGTTTTCCGATAGGCATAGAGGGCCTCTACACCGCCCCGCAGATTGCCGATACACATGGTGCTGGCAAAGGCATAGCCGTTGATTTTCCGGAAGGACTGTACCTGCATGGCGCAGGAAAAGGAGACCATGGCATTGGCCAGACTGTCCAGAGAGGAGGGAATGAATCCCACCAGGAAGAGCAGAATGATCTCCGCTGCCAGTACCAGCTGCCGCCAGTGGAACCGGCGGATCGTCTGTCCCCAGTCCCGGATGACCTGAGCCGTCCAGATCCCGAGGGCAAAAGCGATCACCGGAATGAGGTAGTGGACCAGGAGATTTCCCCCGCCTGTGAGCAGATTTATACCGAGCAGAACAATGTTGCCGGTTTGGGCATTGGCGAAGACCTTGCCCCGGAACAGATAGGACTAGGCGTCCTGGAGACCGCCGGAAATGGCGAGAAAGACCGCGGTGGAAAAGGCCTCCGACATTTGACCACGATGACGCATTGCGAGATCACCTTCGTTCAAAAGAGTGGCATTGGGCCGCTCTTTCGGCCCAAAGGTTTTTCAAGTATAGCGCACAAAGCGGAGAAAATCAACAGGAGGTGGGAGAATAAGGAAAGGAAATCCCTCAGGCGGGCGTTGTCAGAAGAAAGCTGTGAAAATTCTGAACGCTGTGCGGACTAGGTGTTTTACAAGATCCGGGAACAGGTTATCGATTCCGCAGCTGCCAAAAGGCCACGGCGCTGGCCGCCGCCACATTCAGAGAATCCACGCCGTGGCACATGGGGATGCACACGGTATGATCGCAGTGTGCAATGGTAGCGGGGGCCAGCCCGTCCCCCTCGGTGCCCAATACGACTGCCAGACGGTCGATTGACGCGAGGCGGGGGTCCTCTATGGAGAGGGCAGTGCCGCTTAAGGCCATGGCGGCGGTCTGAAAACCCAGATCCCGCAGGCGCTGGATGCCCGGCTGGGGCCAGTCGGAGGATGTGGTTCCGATGCGGGTCCATGGGATCTGAAACACGGTTCCCATACTGACCCGGACCGCCCGGCGGTTCAGGGGATCACAGCAGGTGGGAGTGACCAGGACCCCATCCATGCCCAGGGCGGCGGCGGAGCGGAAGATGGCGCCTACATTTGTGGCATCCACGATCCCCTCCAGCACCGCCACCCGGCTTGCTCCGCCGCACAGGGCCTCCACACTGGGCAGGCGGGGGCGGCGCATGGCGCACAGTACCCCCCGGGTCAGCGAAAACCCGGTCAGCTCTGCCAGAAGTTCGCTGTCGCCGGTGTAGACGGGGATTTCACTGCATCGGGCCAGGAGGTCCCGGGCTGCGCCGCTGATCTGCCTGCGCTCCATCAGAAGGGAGAGAGGCTCGTATCCGGCATCCAGAGCGTGTCCAATCACTTTGGGACTCTCTGCGATAAAGATCCCTTTCTCCGGTTCCCTCCGGCTGCGGAGCTGGGCTTCGGTCAGCCGGGCAAAGACGTCCAGCTCCGGGAGAGCGAGGTCGGTGATTTCAATGATGTGTGGCATGGAAAACCTCCTTGAGACCGCGGGGGAGAATGAGCTTCGGTAAGAAGCGGTGACAGGTTTCATCATATAGAATCTTTTGGGATGAATCAAGGGTTTCCGCCGAAAAAGAGGAAAAGACTGCCCGAACGACGGGAAGTGCTCCGGGCAAAAGTGTCTTTCTCCGGTTTGCGCAAATAATATTTGATTTCTTCGCTTTCCCGCTATATAATTGGCGGAGAAAGCGGGGTCCGCTTTGAATACCAAACGATCAAGGAGGTTCTTATGGACAGGTTAAAGGGAAAAGTAGCGGTAGTTACCGGTTCCACCAGCGGGATCGGCGTTGGGATCGCCAGACTGTTCGCGGCGGAAGGCGCTAAAGTTGTCATCTGCGGACGCCGGCAGGAAAAGGGCCAGGCTGTTGTGGACCAGATCGCGAAAGAGGGCGGCGAAGCCTTCTACCATTTCATGGACATGACGGATACCGCCAGCGTGGAGAAGCTGTTTGCCGATACCGCCGAGAAGTACGGGAAGATTGACGTCCTGGTGAACAACGCGGCCAATGTGGGCCTGAAGGACGGCCGGGTGGATGAGGTGACGCTGGAGATGTGGGATCAGATTTTCCAGAGCGACATCCGCGGAACCTTCTTTGCCACCAAGTGTGTGCTCCCTTATCTGCAGAAAAATGAGAACGGAGGTTCCATCATTAACATTGGCTCCATGGCGTCCTGCGGCGGCGACCTGAGTTCCACCGCCTATGCCTGCGCCAAGGCGGGCGTGGATATGCTGACCAAGTATACCGCGCTGCAGTACGGCAAGCAGAACGTCCGCTGCAACTGTGTCCGGCCCGGCCTGATCGTCACTCCGGAGAATGAGGCCCGGGTGCCCCAGGCGCTGAAGGACATCTTTACCAGCAATATTATGGTAAACCGCTATGGCTGCCCTGAGGATATTGGATATATGTGTGTTTACCTGGCCTCTGACGAGAGCAGCTATGTTACCGGACAGGTTGTCAACGTGGATGGCGGCCTGAACTCCCATGTCTCTACGGTGGCGCAGTTCAGACAGATGAACTCCCGTACGTGGTGAGAAGCTGTCTTGATTTCCGGCCGGCGAAACCTTGATGCGACAGATGCCCGGAGAGCCTGAAACAGAAGGCTCTCCGGGCATTTTTTATCCGGATGTGCAGAGGCCGGTTCAAAGGCCCGCCAGGAGGCGGACATTGACTTCACTGGAGGGACGGCCATTTTCAGATTTCACGGTTCAGAGGAGGAAGCGGCCGGAGGTGCCGGTGATATGCAGAGCCCCTGTTGATACGGTTTTCTGTTCTCGTGGCCCCGGGAGCGGCAGCAGGCCGTTTTTATCTTATTTTTGTTCTGAAAAATCCCAGGCCTCCTGCAGCCAGCCCAGCAGTTCCTCATCCATCTGCTGTTCTTCTGATACGGATACGTGGTGGGTCCATCGATTCGGATAGGGCTCCACAGCCATGGTGATCCGGGGAGAAGCAAGCCGCCGGGCCAATCCAAAGGTCACCACAATACCGCGGTCCCTCTTCCTGCGGGGCAGAGATACCATAGCGAACAGATGCCGGCCGTAAAAGCTGATCTGGCTCTTCTGCACCCGGACAGACGCCTGGAGAAACATTGCGTTCAGATGCCGAAACAGGGCGTGATACAAGGACAGTTCCGATGGCCTGCCGTCGAAGAAAAACAGCAGATCACTTTCATAGTGTTCCGGCATTTTCATTGTGGGTCCCCCTCTGTTGTTTTAATGTCATATTTGAACTCCGCAAAAGCTGAAACGCCGGCCGGTTCCGTGCTCTCACAGAGCTTCGGAGTTTCCCGTTTCCGGAGCGGGGAACTGCTCCGTCAGGCTGCGGGTATGCTCCCGCTTGGCCTTCGCCGCCGCGGCGGAAGAGTCCGGGGCAGAGCTGTTTTTGCACTTTCGTCCGTTTTATAAGTGAGCACCGCTGCTCTGACCCGGCGCCGTTCCGTGCCCGGCAAATCTGTCTGCTTTATTGTACCACAAGATACGGACAATGCGGCAGAGGAATTCCAAAGCGGTACGCCGGGACGGCGTATCGCGTGCCGGAATCGGTCATACGCTCAGGTCCTTGCTCCCGGACAGCCGGAAGAACACCAGAAGGGAGACGATCGAAGTCAGAGTCAGGATGGTGGAATAGGCGGCGGCGTTTCCGAAGTTGCTCCGAATGACCTCGGAATAAATGGCCACCGTCAGCGTCATGGTCCTGCTGGTGTAGAGGATCACAGAAGAGCTCAGCTCGCTGATGAGGGTGATCCAGCTCATGATCGCTCCGGACAGCACGCCGGGCATCATCATGGGGACGGTGATCTGAAGGAACGTCTTTCTCTGGGACGCGCCGAGGCTGATGGCGGCCTCCTCAATACTGGGGCTGATCTGTCCGATGATGGCGGTACTGGAGCGGATGGTATAGGGCATCCGGCGGATGGATAGAGAAATAATGATGATGATGGCGGTTCCGCCCAGCAGGAACGGCTCCCCGTTGAAGGCGTAGAGGAAGGAGATGCCCAGGACAGAGCCCGGGATGATGTAGGGGAACATGGTTAGCACGTCCAGAATCCCTGTCAGGGGGCTGTGTTTCCTCACGCTCAGATAGGAGATCAAGATGCCGCAGACCACCACGATCACGATGGCGGCAAGACCGAACAGATAGGTGTTCTGAATGGCCGCCGTATTTCCTTTGGACAGGATATTCCGGTAGTTGTCCAGCGAGAACTGGCCGGTGAACAGGGAACCGTTGATGGTCCCGATGAAGGAAGTAATGATGACGGTCAGCTGGGGGAGGGCCGCCACGAAGGTGATCAGATAGACGAAGGCGTAGGAGGCCCCCTTCCGCCAGCCGGAGGCCTGCTGGGCCGCCATGGGTTTCAGAGCGGTCATGGAATAGGTGAATTTCCGGCCCAGAAGCTTCTGAACGAAGAAGAACATCAGGGCGATGACGATCACGATGACGCACATGCTGGCGGCAAAGCCGTCGTTGGTCCCCACTTCTCCCATAAACTGGGTATACAGCATAACGGGAAAGGTCTTATACCCCTCGCCGATGATCATGGGGGTGCCGAAGTCGGAGAAGTCCCGCATGAACAACAGCAGCATCCCCGCCAGCAGGGATGGCATGACCAGCGGGAAGATCACATTGGTCACCCGCTGGAAGGCGTTGCAGCCCAAGCTATCAGCTGCCTCGTTCAGAGAGTTGTCCA
>JAQXNP010000025.1 GCA_029098065.1 Clostridiales bacterium
GCGAGCCCGTGGCGAAGCCCGATCGGCGTCAGCGCCAGAACGCAAAAAAGGAACAGACTTTCTCTTGATGCAGAAAGTCTGTTCCTGGTACGGCTGAAGCCCGACCGAGGAAATGTGCCTGCGGCACATTTCCGACCGAGGGGTCCCTTCCCGAGAGGGCGAGCCCGTGGCGAAGCCCGATCGGCGTCAGCGCCAGAACGCAAAAAAGGAACAGACTTTCTCTTGATGCAGAAAGTCTGTTCCTGGTACGGCTGAAGGGACTCGAACCCCCGACCTACTGGTTCGTAGCCAGTCACTCTATCCAGCTGAGCTACAGCCGCATACCGTCTCACTGACAGCTTAATAACTATAGCACAGCGGATAAAAAAATGCAAGCCTTTTTTCCCAAAAATCAGCATTTTTTATTTTGGCTTCAGAGGAGGCAGATCAGAAGTCCTCCTCCCCCATGTCAAAGGGGGGCATATCTCTGGGCTGAGGCACCGCGTCTCCCTCATGATCCAGTTCCTCCGGCACCGGCTCTGAGACCGGAGGTGCGTCGGGGGCCAGATCTACCATTCCCTGCTTATACTGCATCTCCTGCCACTGTTCCTTCGTGATCAACACCTGCCGGGGTTTGGACCCCTCAAAGGGGCCGACGACGCCTTTTTCCTCCATCTGATCCACCAGACGGGCCGCCCGGGAGTATCCCAGTTTCAGCCGCCGCTGAAGCATGGACACGCTGGCCATCCCCGTTTCCACCACCACTTCAATGGCGGAGGGCAGCAGCTCATCATAGGTATTATCCGCGTCCTCGGGGGCGGAACCGCCCACCCCCTTGCTGCCCTTTTCATTGCTGGCCACATTCTGTTCAATGTCATGGAGAACGGCCTCGTCATACTGGGCGCTGCCGCTGCTGCGCTTGACGAACTCCACCACCCGGGCCACCTCCTCATCGGAGATAAAGCACCCCTGGACCCGGGTGGGCTTCCCGGAGCCCAGCGGAAAATAGAGCATATCGCCCCGCCCCACCAGCTTCTCGGCACCGGTCTGATCCAGAATGATCCGGGACTCCAGAGAGGAGGCCACCGCAAAGGCGATGCGGGAGGGGATATTCGCTTTCATCAGACCGGTGATCACGTCGGCAGAAGGCCGCTGGGTGGCAATGATCAGATGCATCCCGGCTGCACGGCCCATCTGAGCCACCCGGCAGATGGACTCTTCCACCTCTTTGGCGGCCACCAGCATCAGATCGGCCAGCTCATCAATGACCACGACGATCTGGGGCATCCTGGTCATGCCTTCGGTCCGGGCGGCGTGGGCGTTGTACGAAGCCAGATCACGGACCCCGATCTCAGAAAAGGCCCGGTACCGCTTCATCATCTCCGTCACCGCCCACTGGAGGGCGCCGGCGGCCTTCTTCGGATCGGTGACCACCGGGATCAGCAAATGGGTGATCCCGTTGTAGATGCCCAGCTCCACCATTTTGGGGTCCACCATAATAAGACGGACCTCCTCGGGGGTCGCCTTGTACAGCAGAGAGATGATGAGCGAGTTGGTGCACACCGACTTGCCGGAACCGGTTGTGCCAGCGATGAGCAGGTGGGGCAGCTTGGCGATGTTTCCCACCACACAGCTGCCGCCGATGTCCTTGCCCAGGGCAAAGGCCACCTTGGAGGGGTGATCCCGGAAGGCTTTGGAATCGATGACATCATGGATGGAGACCGGCGTCACCAGCTTGTTGGGCACCTCGATCCCCACCATGGAGATCTTGTCGGGAATGGGGGCGATGCGGACGCCTGAGGCCCCCAGGGCCAGCGCGATATCATCGGCCAGATTGGTCAGCTTGTTGAGCCGGACTCCCTGATCCAGCTCCAGCTCATACCGGGTCACCGACGGCCCCCGGGTGACATTCACAATATTCGCGTCGATCCCAAAGGAGTGGATGGTGTCGGTGAGCCGGGTCTGATTGGCCCGCAGCTCCCCGGCGGCGCCGGAGGCGTCGATCTCCTCCCCCTCGTTCAGAAGGGAGACCGGAGGATACTGGTAAGCGGGGGCCGGCTGAGACAGATTCTCTGCCACCTCCTGATCCACCTGAGCCGCCGCCTCCGCGGCGTCGCCTTTCTTCAACTTGGGCACCGCGGGCTCCCGGACGATCTCCGGCATGGGTGCCGCGGGTTCCTCCCGCTCGGATGCCCGCTCCAAAATCTCTTCCTTGGGCATCGGGAAGGGCTCCGGGGGAAGTACGGAAGGCTCTGCCGCCCCTTCCTCTGCAGGCCCGTCAGACTCCGGCCGGGCGGACTGGCCCGCCGTACCGGTCAGGACCTGATCAGGGGCCGGCACCTTGGAGCGGCGGTCAAAAAAGCCCTTCTTCT
>JAQXNP010000026.1 GCA_029098065.1 Clostridiales bacterium
CTGCCAGAGGTCCTGAAGGCTGCCGGCGTATCCGGCGGCCTGGGCCTTGAGTTCCCCGGTTCTCCGGGCGTTGTCCTCCAGCGCCTCCACGAGCCTGCGGTCATTCTCCGCCGCCGTACCGGTGAAGCCCTTGGGCCCGCCCCGGGAAAAGCCCTTCTCCTGAAGAACGTCCAGGGCCTTCTGCGCCACGCTGTTGTGACACAGGAAAAAGAGGTATTGAAATTCCCGGTCCTGCCCCGCGGGCGTGATGGCGCACAACTCAGCCGCTTCTCCCAGCGCCGCCCACACTTCATTCAAATCCGCGTCGGCAGGCAGCGTTCCGAAGAGGGCGGTGGTGGAGGCGGTGGACACCGTCTCCAGCGGCACATTCAGCTCCAGCCAGGGCGCTAGAGAAGCCCGCTGGGATTCCATTTTCGCCCGCTCAGCCTCCAAAGCTGTGATCTCCCGCCGGAGTCCGCACAGCTGATCTGCCGTCTCTTCCGCTGCCGCATAGGTTTTGTCGTCAAAAAACCGGGCCTGACTGACCTCCGGTCTGGGCTTCAGACCGCCCTGCTTGGGGCCGTACTGTTTGATCACGTCCATGGCGCTGTTCACCCGGTCCAGCCGTGCCCGGCTCTGCTGAAGCGCTCCGTCGGCAGGCCTGGCCAGAGCCGCCCAGGCGGGGTCTCCGTCTGCGTTCTCAGGCTCATCCACCTCCACGCAGCCCAGCCGCTGGAGTCTGTTCAGGAGCTCCTCCCGGTCGGCCAGCAGGGCGATAAGCCTCAGGCGTTTCATCTTTACAATGGCCATTTCAGGTATTCACGACCCTTCTGACAATCAGTGCTGCGGCCTCGTCCAGTTTTTCCGCCGCTCTGGCCTTCAGTGCCTGACAGTCGGCGTCATAGTCCTTCAGAGTTTCGGCAGAGCGGGCTTCAGCCTCCGCCTCTGCCTGGGCCAACAACGCCCTGGCCTGGTCCTGGGCCTCTTTCCTGGCTCGGGCCAGACGCGTCTGTCCGTCCTTCTGAGCCTGGGTCAGCATCGCTTGGGCTTGGGCCTGAGCCTGTGTTTTTCGCTCTTTGGCCTCTGCCTCGGTTTCGGTGACCTGTTTGATCGCATCGATCGACATCCTCTCACCGCCTTTTCATAACAGAGTTCATTGGAGACTATTTGCCTCTTTCATATCATACTGAAATCAAAAAAAGAATGCAAGTTTATTTTTTTGCCGTCATTTTGCACTTATTCCCATTTTTATTCCAGTATTTTTATCTTTTTTTGCAATTTTAATTACTTTTTTGTTTTATTTTCCACCGGTCCAAATCTTTTTATGAAGAATTATATAATAAACTGTTCGGTTTAAACTTATCATTTTGTTCATTGTGACGAATTTGGATAAAAAGGGGCCGGGATCCCACGGACCCCGGCATAAATCAGGAATCTCCTGTTATGATCGCGCCTCCGACAGGTGCGTAGGAAGAATTGGGTTCCGGCGTATAGCCCTCTGATGTCCAAACCAGCTGTGAGGCCGTCATCCCCAGCTCTGTCAGCGTTTTTTCACAGCTTCGGGCCATATCTTCATTATCCGGTCCGGGCGCATAGATCCGATCGGCATACCGGCCCAGCTGACCTGCCGTCTGACCGCTGGTATCCGTTCCGCCGGTGAGCACCGCCTGCCCCGCTGCGATCGACAGTTTTACCTCCGGATAATCGGCCAGGGCCGCCTTCACTTTTCCGTAAAAGGCCTCCACCGCCACATCCAGATGCTCCGGATCATAGTCGGCCCCCGTCTTGATCCTGCTCACATCTCCGCCGGTGGGATAGCCGGCGTTGTCCAGCAGGATCTCATCAAAACCCAGGGCCGCCAGTTCCCGGCAGATCCCGGCCACATAATCCGCAGTCTCCTCCACCGCCGGGTTGAGCCATCGGATCCCCTCGCCGTCCATCCAGTTCCCGCCGTTGGAGCGCAGGGCCAGGCCGTTGTTCTGCCTGGGCGCCCGGTTATCCCGGAAGCAGGATACCCGGGCAACGGTGTAAAGTTCCGTGTCATTGAGCGCGTGGATGGCCTCGTTGAGTCCCGGCTGGGAAGCTGTGGTCCCCATCTCAATGGCGGCGGACAGCTGGGAGACATAGCCCAGCATGCCGTCTTCTCCTTTCATATCAAAGAGGGCCGCATTTCCGCCGGCCTCCGCCACCCGGGCCGCGGCAGTGCCGTCGGAAATGGCGCTCCCGGGCAGGACGGCAACAGCGAGCGGTTCTTCCCCGGCGGACGCACCCCGATCCGCCTCCGGTGTCTGCGTCACCTCCGGCGGCTCTGTGACTACTACCACCGGCACTTGGGCACTCTCCTCCGTTTCCGCCGTCTGACGGAAGGGAAGCTCCAGATGGGCCCGGCCGTCATCGGAGTAAACAATGTACTTCTGCAGCAGGAAAAAGGCGGCCACTGACAGCAGCAGAACCACTGACAGCACAACGATGAGGGCAGTCAGAAAACTCCGCGTTCTGGACCTGCCCCGATAGGAGTCATATCCATAGGATGAGCGCCGCATCTCACCGCCCCCCTTTCCGGTCTCAATCCTCCTGGCTGCTCGCCAGCGCCTTATTCAGCAGGGCCAGGCCATTGGCCACCTGCTCCCGCTCATCGGGAGACAGGGTGTCCAGAATGCTGTCAAAGTATTCGCCGACCCCGGTGGCAGCCTGCTTGCGCAGTTTCCGGTATTTATCGGTCGCTTCCACATAGATGACTCTCCGGTCACTGTCCGACCGGGTCCGCCTGGCCAGATCCAGCTTCTCCAGCCGGTCCACCACGCCGGAGACCGTGGAGTTCGCGCTGCCCGTCTTTTCGGCCAGCTTGCTGATCGGCATAGGGCCTTCCTCCCCCAGCACATTGAGGGTGAGCGCCTGCGGGAAGGTCAGATTGAGCTTTCCGAAATGATTCCTGAATTGCTGCGAAAGATTCTGCGTCACCTGGAGATAATTCATCAGGATATTGTCCATGCGCAATCCGCTCCTTTTCTCTTCTCTGTTTTTTCGTGTTCGAACAAAGAATACCCCACGAAATTCCATCCGTCAAGAAATCTTCCGAAAGATTCACAAAACGTTTCCAAACCGTACATATTTTTTCTTATCCCATGGCGGGGGTAAGCATCCGCTGGAGCATGACGGCCATAGCAGCCCGGTTGGCCTTTCCCTGGGGATCCAGCTTCCCGCCGGACCCCTGGAGAATCCCCGCACCCACGATGTGGGCCACGGCCTCTTTGGCCCAGGGGGAAATCTTGTCCGCGTCGCTGTAAAGTCTCAGAACACCCTGGGCTACGGGCTCTCCCTTCATCTTCGCATAGCGGTAAAGAAAGGCCGACAGTTCCTCCCGGGTCACCGGCTGGTCCCCGCGGAAAGTGTCGTCGCCGTAGCCGGAGACAATCCCCGTGCTCCCGCCCCAGGCGGCAGACTGTTCATACCAGATGTTTTCCGTATCCGCAAATGCCGCCCCCGCGGCATCGGGGGAGCCCTCCATCCGCCAGAGCACGGTCACCGCCGCGGCCCGGCTCACCGGATCCAGCGGGGCAAAGACCCCCTCGCCCACACCGGTCATAATGCCTTTCTCCGTCATCTCCTCCACCGCCGGAGCATACCACGCTCCGGCGGGCACATCCCGGTAGCTCTCTCCCGCCGCCAGAGCACACGGCGCCATCAGGCTCAGAGCGCAGACTAGGGCAATTATCTTCCGTCTCAATCCATCTGCCTCCCTCTTCCGCTCGATGGACGTATCGTACTTGAAAAATATAGCGATTTTATGAACAACGTTTTAAAATCAAAAAATCGTAAGATTTTTCCCCTTCCGGCGGCAGATGAGCCGCCCTGTCCCGGGCGCCACCACAAGCCGCCCGCCCCAGGGCAGATCCAGGCCGGCCCCTTTTTCCCCGGTGTTGACAGCGGCCACCACGGTCTCCTCCCCCAGCGTGCGGGCAAAGGAGAGCAGCGGCCCCTGGCACCTGAGCCACTCCAGTTCCCCTCTCTGAAGGGCGCTCAGGCTGTTCCTGGCCCGGCCCAGCGCGGCAAACCAGTCCACCAGTTCGCCGTCTTCTCTTCCCCAGGGAAAGGTCCGGCGGTTAAAGGGGTCCTCAAAGCCTTCCGCTCCCGCCTCATCGCCATAGTAGATTGTAGGGGAGCCGGGGAAGGCATAGAGAATCAGGGATCCCAGCTTCAGCAGCGACCTTCCCCGGGCGCGCTGCTCATCAGTCATGCGGTATTCAGCCCGCTGGTCCTTGGTGTGATCCTCCCAGCCGCTGCCCACGCCCAGCAGGGTGAGAATCCGGGGCGTATCATGGGTGCCCAGGGCGTTCATAGAAGAGTAAAAGGCCCAGCGGGGATAGTTCTGACGCAGGGTCTCCATGTCAGACTGAAACCGGGCGGCATCTCCGCCCAGAAGATACGCCAGCAGGGCGCTGCGGAAGGGATAGTTCATCAGCCCGTCACAGTGCCCCCCCAGCAAGTGCCGCCGCCGGACGGAGTAGGCGATCTTGTTGGAACCGTCCTCCCACACCTCGCCGATGACCACGGCATCCGGCTTTTCCGCCCGGGCGGCAGCGTGGATGGCATGGACCACGAAATCGGGCAGCTCATCGGCCACGTCCAGCCGCCAGCCGTCCGCCCCGGCCCGGAGCCAGGAGCGGATGATGCCGTTCTCTCCAGTGATGTATTCCAGCCAGGCCCGGCTCTGCTTATTGGTGGCCGGAAGAGAGTAGATCCCCCACCAGGCCGTATACTGATCGGGCCAGTGCTGGAACGAATACCAGTCATAGTAGGGAGATTCCGGGCTCTGATAGGCCCCCGGACCCGGGTAGAAGCCGTCGCCGTTAAAGTACCTGGACACAAAGCCGGTGTGGTTGAACACCCCGTCCAGCATGATCCGCATCCCCAGGCTGTGCGCCCGCTCGCACAGCGTCCGGAAATCCGCCCCCGACCCCAGCATGGGGTCTATCTTTTCATAGTCGGCCACCCCATACCGGTGGTTCTCGGCGGCCTCAAAGATGGGACACAGGTAGACGGTACGCACCCCAAGGCCGTGGAGATAGGGCAGCTTTTCGGTAATGCCGGGCAGGCTGCCCCCGAAAAAGTCCCGGTTGCGGACTTCTCCCCGCCCATCCGGACGGTATTCGGGCTCCTCCTCCCAGTTCTGATGGACGGTGCGCCCCCCCACCATTCCCGCGGGGTCGGGCACAGACAGCCGGCAGAAGCGGTCGGGAAAAATCTGATAGGAAACACCCTCTCCAAACCACTCGGGCACAGCCTCTGTGCTGTCGAAGACCGTGAGCTGGTATTCCCCGCTCTCGGCCCGCCGCCCGCCGAAGCCCTCCAGCCGGATGGAATACCACACCAGTCCCACATATCCGCCGGTGTCTATTTCGCCGGAGAAAAGATCCCGATCCCCCTCCAGCCCGACCCAGGGCAAAACGGTCTCCGTGCTCCGGTTTCCGTCAAATTCCCAGCGGGCGGTGAGCACCGCCCGGGAAAACCCCTCCGCCCGGAGGGGCCTGGCGGTAAAGATCACTCTTTCCCCCGATGCCGCCGCTCCATAGGGAACTTTGCACCGGCTGTCTCCCGGGTCAAACCACCGGGCCGTCTGTTCCAGCTGCATCCCGCATCACTCTTTCTGCTGCTGTCCGCCGGGTAAGTTCACCGGGTCAGCGTATTCTCTCCCGCGGCAGCCTCCATGGTGCCCTTGGCGGAAAAATAGTAATTCAGAATCTCGGCCACGATCTTCGCCACCGAAGATCCCGAGCCGCCCTGCTCCACCACCACGGAGATGGCGATCTCCGGGTTTTCATAGGGCGCGAAGGCCACCATAATGGCGTTGGACTCCTCGTGCCCGGTGACCTGGGCCGATCCCGTCTTGGCGCCCACCGTCACCGGCAGGTCTTTGAAATAGCTCGCCGCCGAACCCTCCGTAGCCACCATTTTCATGCCCTGCTTAATGGCTTCCAGATTATCGCTGTTCAGGTCAATCTCATCGATCGCCTGGGGGTGGTACTCCTCCACCACCTGGGAGAAATCACTGGATTTCACCGTTTTCAGCAGATGAGTGGAATAACGGGTCCCGCCGTTGACCAACGTGGCGATATAGTTGGCCAGCTGGATGGGGGTGAGCTGAGTATTGCCCTGGCCGATGGCGGCGTACATCGTGTCGCCCTCATACCAGGTCTGGCCGTGTTTCTCACTGGTAGCCGGGCCCGCCACTTCGCCGGTCTCCTCATAGAGCTCCAGCCCGGTTTTCTCCCCCAGTCCGAATTGGGACGCGTATTGGTCGATCTTGTCAATCCCAAGCCGCAGGCCGGTCTCATAAAAGTACACGTTGCAGGAATCCCGGATGGCCTCGGATACATTCTCATAGCCGTGAGTCCGGCCGTACTGGCGGTAATACCAGCACATGGGCTGATCCTGAACGCGGTCATAATGCTTGTAGCGGCCGGTGTCCAGGATCTCCTCTTCGGGAGTGATGACCCTCTCTTCCAGCCCTCCGGCAGCCACCACCATCTTAAAGGTGGAGCCCGGGGCGTAGAGGCCCTGAAGGGCCCGGTTGAACAGGGGACTCAGGGGGTCCTCCGACAGCTGCGTGTAGTTGGTATAGTATTCGGCGGGATCATATGTGGGGTAAGAGGCCAGGGCCAGCACGCCGCCGGTCATGTCCGTGATGACGCAGGCCGCCTTCTTGCTCTCGCTGGTCATATTGGGCACGTAGCGGGCCAGGGCTTCCTCCACCACCTCCTGGAGCTTGATGTCAATGGTGGTCATCACGTTATACCCCGGTTTCGGAGATTCCTCCTCCCCGGTCTCCAGATTGACATGCCAGCTCTCGCTGACCACCTTGCCGCTCTGGTTGTATTCGATGTCCTTGGTCCCCGGCGTGCCCCGGAGGAGGTCCTCAAAGGCCAGTTCCATTCCGTCCTTGCCCACGGTGTCATTCATGGAATAGCCCTTATCCTTATAACGGTCCCAGTCCTCCGCGTAAATGGCCCCCACCTGGCCCAGCAGATGGGCCGCATATTGGGTCTCATACTGGCGGACCGTGACCGTATCGATCTTCACACCGGAAAGCTTTCTCTCCTTCACCGCGGTGATGAAGCTGATATCCACATCCTTGGCAAAGACATAGGAAGTCCGGGCCACATCCTCGGATCGGAGCGTAAGCTCGTAGAGGACTCCCACCACCCCCCGGGCCTCATCATCGCTCAGGGAGGAATCCACCGAGAAGCAGCTCCGCAGGGCGTCTATCAGCTGAGCGGCAGTGGGCGTTTCCGGGAGATCCTTCAGTTTCAGCGCGTCTATCAGCCGGCGGAGCTGGCTGGGGCTGTCCGCCGTACCATAGGGCTGTTCCGAGGTATAGGTAAAGGGTGCCTCCGCGCTCACCGGCAGGGTGTCCGTCCAGGAGACACCCTGTTCCCTGCTGATCTCCAGAAGAGTCCGAATGGCATCGTTGCGGCTCTGCTTGTCCCCCATCAGATTGGTATCCAGCGTCACCTGATAACTGGCCCGGTTCGAAACCAGCACCCGGCCATACCGGTCCAGGATCTCTCCCCGGGCGGCCTGAACTGTCTCCGTGTTGGCGATCTTCCGGGTAGATTGTTCCAGATAACGCCCGCCGTTGGTGATCTGCAGGTCGTAAAGCACCCATGCAAAAGCGCAAAGTGCCGCCGCAAGGATGACAAGCAGAACTCTGGTGCGGATTGTGAACTGTTTTCCGTCCATTTTTTACCTCTTGGTTATAAAACGGTGGCCTTTGGCACCCGCCGGAAGACCCACCGGAACATCAGATAGATCAGGGGCACAAAGCAGAGAGACCACAGGATTTCCCGGCCGGCGACTCCCGCCATGGCCTCCAGCGGGGCAGAGCGGGTAAACAGCCGGGCGATGATCCGTCCGGCATCGATGATCCCCATGGCCAGTGCGGAACAGATCAGGCAGCCCAGCAGATCCTGACGCAGCGCGTACTGGGCCAGCAGCCCGGCCCCCAACCCGATCAGCGCCAGCGCCAGCGTCATGGCCCCCGGCATCCCCGGGACCGCCGTGTCATAGAGGATCCCCACCGCCAGACCGAAGCCCGCTCCGGCGGCGCCGCCCTCCAGCACCGCCACCGCCACCGCCGCCAGGGGCAGAAGAGCGGCCTTCACCCCGAACACCGGAAAGCGGCTGAGGACAAAACATTCCAGAAACCAGACCGGCAGCAGCATCAGACCGTAGGCCAGCCACTTGGTGACAAAATCTTTGGTTGTCATAAACCGGCCTCCTGTCCGGGCCTCTCCGCCCCGTCACTCCACAATATCGAAATCTTTGACAATGAACACCTGCTCCAGAGAATCCAGGTCAGTGGCCGGAGTCAGGACGGCGTAGTCGCTCATACCGCTGTCGTCGGAGCGGACCTCCTCCACATAGCCCACCACCAGTCCGGAGGGATAGGTGGCGGCATCTCCCGTCTTGAGTCCCGAGGTGAGGATGGTGTCCCCGGCCAGAAGCTGGGTGTCCTCCGGCAGATAGGTGAGCTTCAGCCTGCCCTCTCCCATGAGTCGGAAGTCCCCCTCCAGGATGGCGGCTCCATCGGTACGGGCGATGAGGCCGCCCATCTCCAGATCCACGTCCACCACAGTGATGAGGGTGGACCAGTTGGTCCCCACCTCAGTGACCACGCCCACCAGATTGCCATACTGATCGATCACGCAGTCCCCTGCCTCCACGCCGCCGGCGGAGCCCTCGCTGATGGTCAGGGTGGAGGACCAGTTGGAACTGCCGTGGGCGGTGACCTTCGCCGGCCAGAGGTCCAGATCCCGGCGCTTCTGCCGGAACCCCAGCAGATCCCGGAACCGCTCGTTCTCCCGGCTGGCCGCCTCTCCCTTCAGCGCCTCTTCCTTGAGCGCCGCGTTTTCCTTCCGCAGAGCCTCCAGTTCCTCCTCCAGCCGCTCCCGCTCAAAGGCGTTGGTATAAACGCCCTCCGCCCAGTTCACCACGGCGTTCAGCCCGTTCCGGAAGGGGGTGGAGATCACCCCCGCCAGATTGGAGAGGGGGTTGGCCGCCCCGCCGAAGGTGGCGGAGACCACCGCCGTAATGAGGGCCAGCAGCAAAGCGATCACCAGGATCAGTATTCCGTTGTGCTTGAGAAAGTCCTTCACGTGCCTGTCTCCTCAGATGATATGGCTCATTTTCCCGCGCAGCGCGCCAGGCAGTCCACGCCGAATTCAGACAGCGCCCGCCCCAGCTCGCACACCGGCAGGCCCATCACATTGAAATAATCCCCCCGGATGCCCTCGATGAGCAGGGAGCCCACTCCCTGGATGCCGTAGGCCCCTGCCTTGTCCATCGGCTCCCCGGTTTTCACATAGTCGGCGATCTCCTCCGGGGTGAGGGGCCGGAAAACCACCTCGGTACACGCGCTGCGGGTCACTCTGCGGCTCCCCCGAATCACGGTGAAGCCCGTATAGACCTGGTGATGCCGCCCGGACAGGGCTGACAGCATCTCCGCCGCCTCCGTCTCATCCCTGGGCTTGCCCAGGACGGCCCCTTCCAGAGCCACCACCGTGTCGGCGGCGATGACCAGGGCCTCCGGCCCGGTCTGGGTAGCCACCGCTCCGGCCTTCTCCGCCGAGATGGTCTCCACCAGTTTATCCGGCGGCAGCGCCCGGTCCATGCGCTCGTCAATATCGGGTGTGATGATCTGAAAATCCCGAATCCCCATCTGAGTCAGCAGCTCCCGCCGACGGGGGGACTGGGAGGCGAGAATGATCTTCATGTCCGCCGTCTCCTTACGCCTTGCCGGTGGAACCAAAGCCTCCGGCTCCCCGCTGAGTGTCATCCAATTCCAGCGCTGGGGTCAGGTCCGCCTGGACCGCCGGCAGAATGACCATCTGGGCCACCCGCTCGCCGGGCTGGATGGTATAGGGCTCCGTGCCCAGGTTGATCAGCCCCATGGTGATCTCTCCCCGGTAGTCGCTGTCCACCACGCCCACGCCGTTGGAGAGGGCCAGCCCGTGCTTTGCCGCCAGCCCGGAGCGGGCAAAGACCAGCGCCACGTACTCCGGCCCCGGCAGGGCCATGGCAAATCCGGCGGGCACCTTGGCCCGGGCTCCGGGCGCCAGGGTCAGCGGTTCATCGATGCAGGCCCTCAGATCCATCCCGGCGGAACCGGGCGTGGCGTAAGCGGGCAGGGGGATCTCCTTCCCCAGCTTGGGGGAGAGAAGCTTGATTTTTACTTCCATGGAATCACAACCTTGATCTGTTGATTTGACAGGGCGGGCTATTCCACGCCCCGGTAATAGAGGCCCCGGGTGAGGTCGGCGGGAGCCCAGTTTCCCCCGGCCTGATAGCGGTCCAGAGCCCGCACGCAGGTACCGGAATCCTCCGTGGTGAACATGAGCCGGGCATAGGTCAGCCCCGAACGGAGCCACTCCGGCTTATCCGCCAAAAAGAGGGTCTTGCCGTTGAGGATCTCATTGCGGCAGCCGGGAGCCTTCACCACCGGGAAGCGCTCCCCCTTCCGGTCCGTCAGGACATTCTCTCCCTGGCATCCGCAGCGCCCGGACCGGTTATGGATGATACAGTTCTCCACCAGCATCAGGGGCAGGCGGCCGTAGACGACGGCCTCTACCGGGATGTCCTTGGACAGATCCCGGATCTGGGCCAGTTTCAGTTCAAAAGACGCGGTGGCCGAGACAAAGCCCATCCGCTTGAGCTCTTTGAGGGCCTGGCTGTTAAAAACCGGCAGGCCGTAGTCGGCCCGGAGGGTGAAGCCCAGCTTCCGGGCTGCCTCCGCCATGCCCAGATTGCCCACGAGGGCCTCCGCGGCCCCCAGTTCCCGGGCCCGCTCCAGCTGCTCCTGTACGCCGGGCCATTCCCGGTCCCAGACCACCCGGGGCAGAATGACCCCCAGGGCGGTCTCCCGGCTCAGGCCCCTCACGCACTCCGGGTGGGCGGAGAGCTCCTCCGCCGGGACATAAAGGATGGCCGGGGCGCGGCGGAGCAGTTCGGGGCTGATCTGTTCCGCCTTGCGCACCGACACGGTGAGGGCGGGAGCCTGTCTCGGATTTTCATACCGGACCCCGGGGCGGAACTCTCCCGCCCGGCGGTCGGGGAGGGCCTGCCGCTTTCGGGACAGCTTCTCCAGCGCCTCCCGCCGCAGGGCGTTGAGCGCGGACAGGGGGACGCTGAGCCCGTCTTCCACCAGGGCCTGAGCCCCGGCGCAGCGGTAGGGCGTTCCGCCGGTGCGGGAGAGCTGCTTTTCCGCCTGCTGGGCGGTGAGCGGCCTGGTGAGGGCCTCTTCCGGAGCGGCTCCGGAAACGGTGACCACCCTTCCATCCTCGTCCCGGACTCCCACCTGGACCGGCTCCCCCTTCCGCACCATGGCGTAGAGGTTCACGTCCACCAGGGGATTCTCCTGGTTCTCATAGGTCTGCCGGGCCCGGGCGAAGAGCTCCTTCGGCTCCTTTGCCCGCTCGTCCCGGGTGCCGAACATGGCCGGCCCGGTCTTATCGTCAAAATAGCCCTGGGTGAAGCCATCCCGGGAAAAGGCCTCCTCCAGGTCCCGCAGCTCCTGCGCGTCGGGCAGCCGGTCCTCCCGAATCACAGAGGAATAGATCCGGGTGATGACCGCCACATACTCCGGCCGCTTCATCCGCCCCTCCAGCTTGAGGCAGGACACCCCCATCTTCCGCAGCCGGCGGATCCGGTCGATGAGGCTGGTGTCCTTCAGGGACAGCGGATAGCCGTCCGCCCGGTTTCCCCATCCGTACTTCAGCCGGCAGGGCTGGGCGCACAGGCCCCGGTTTCCGCTGCGCCCTCCCACCACGGCAGAAAAGAAACACTGGCCGGAATAACACATGCACAGGGCCCCGTGGCCGAAGACCTCGATCTCAATGGGGGAACGGTCGCAGATATACTCGATCTGGTCAGCGGGCAGCTCCCGGGAGAGCACCGCCCGTTTCATGCCCAGGGCGGCGCAGGCCTTCACCCCGTCCAGATTGTGAACGGTCATCTGGGTGGAGGCGTGGACGGGCAGGTCGGGGGCGGCCTGACGTACCGCCCGCAGCACCCCAAGGTCCTGGACCAGCACCGCGTCCACTCCCTCCCGGCTGGCCATGCGGGCCAGGCCGGCAGCGGCGGGCAGCTCCCGGTCGGAGAGCACGGTATTGAGGGTGAGGTAGACCTTCACACCCCGGAGATGACAATAGGAAACCACCGGGGCGAGATCCGCCTCGGTGAAATTCTTGGCGTTGCGGCGGGCGTTGAAGTCGCCCAGGCCCAGATAGACGGCGTCCGCCCCGTTCTGTACTGCCGCGGTGAGGGCCTCCATAGACCCGGCGGGAGAGAGGAGTTCCAGCATGTCAGCCCTTCTTGCTCTGGTTCTGCAGCTTGAAGATCTCCCGCTTGGCCTCAGACAGCTCCATCTTCAGGTTGGTGGCCTCCTGAAGATAGTCCTTCAGCTGGCCCCGGAGGTTCTCAGAGGCCTCCACCTCCTTGAGGTATTCGTCGGCGATGTTCAACGCGGCCAGAATCGCGGCGTCGCTGGTGGAGACTTTGCCCCCTGCCAGCACCTCGTTCACCTTGGCGTCCACATGGCCGGCCACCTTCTTCATGTACGCGGCGTCTTCCGTCGCCACCAGATGGTACTCCTGTCCGGCAATGGTCACGGTCACCTTGTTCTTCACGGGAACCCCTCCTCTGTTTTTGTATGGTTAGATTTATTATATCATAGGTGACCGTAGTTGAAAAAGAAAAAATCATGAATTTTTCATTTTCCTCCCGTTCCAAAAGAATCCTTTTCCACCGGTACAAAGGCTTGGCTTTTCCCCCGCCGCTATGGTACAATGGCTTCATCCTCTTTTCCCTGCGGCAAAGGGGTTTCCTTGCGGACCGGTTCACCGCCGGCGGTTTAATCCGCATGTTTCTCCAGGCGGTATTCCCGCGGGGCGGAGGAACGCCGGACAATCACGACAGAAAACGGGGAAGGATATGGAAAAACGAAACATCTGTGTGCTGATGGGAAGTCCCCGGAAGAACGGGAATACGGCGGCGCTGCTGGCGCCCTTCTGTGAAGAATTGGCCAGGCAGGGGCACGACTGCGAAACGATCTGGCTCTACGAAAAAGACATTGCTCCCTGCACGGCCTGCCGCGCCTGCCAGAAGGACTGGTCCGTCTTTGGCTGCCGCATCCGGGATGATGCCTATGACCTGTTTGACCGGGTGCTGGCCTGCGATCTGCTGGTGCTGGCCACACCGATCTACTCATGGTACTGCACGCCTCCCATGAAGGCACTGCTGGACCGCTTTGTCTACGGAATGAACAAATTCTACGGGGAGGAAAAGGGGCCTTCCATCTGGGCGGAAAAAAAGGTGGCGCTGATCGTCACCTGCGGCTACCCGTCGGAGAAGGGCGCCGATCTGTGGGAAAGCGGGATCATCCGGTACTGCAAACACTCCAGCCTGCAGTATCTGGGTATGCTTGCCGAACACGACAAGGGCTACCATTCTGTATTCATGGACGAGGAAAAGAAACGTCACGCCATCGCGTTTGCCGAACAGCTCGCTGCCGCCGCGAGGCTTTAGGGAGCCGCCGTCCCGCGGACGAAGGCTCTGTTTTTGTCCTGTTTGAAAAAGGGCGGAAATCTCTCCCGGTCTCAGGCCGGAACCGCCCCCTGATGTGCAGCGATACGAAAGTGGTTTGAGATATGAAACGAGTTTGTATAGGTGTCATGGCCCACGTGGACGCGGGCAAGACGACCTTGTCCGAAGCCCTGCTCTACCGGGGCGGGGCCCTGCGGAAGCTGGGCCGGGTGGACCACGCCGACGCCTTTCTGGACACCGATGCCCTGGAGCGGGAGCGGGGCATCACCATCTTCTCCAAACAGGCGGTGCTTCCGCTGCCCGATGTCACCCTGACCCTGCTGGACACCCCGGGACACACGGATTTCGCCGCCGAGGCCCAGCGGACCCTGGGCGTGCTGGACTGCGCCATTCTGGTGGTCTCCGGCCCCGATGGCCCCCAGGGCCACACGCTGACCCTCTGGAGGCTGCTGGAACGGGCGGGCGTACCCACCTTTCTTTTTCTCAACAAGATGGACCAGCCCGGGACAGACCGGGAGGCCCTGCTGGTCCATCTGAAAAACACGCTGTCCGAATCCTGCCTGGACTTCGCGGCTCTGGGCTCCCCCGCCTTCTGGGAGGAGGCCGCTCTGGGCGACGAGGAGGCCCTGGCCGAGTATCTGGACACCGGGGCCCTCTCCGACGCGTCGCTCCGGCGGCTCATCGGGGCGCGGAAGCTGTTCCCCTGCTTCTTCGGTTCCGCCTTGAAGGTTCAGGGGGTGGACGAGCTTCTGGACGGTCTGATCCGTTTCGCCCCCCAGCCGGTCTGGAAGGAGGCCTTCGCCGCCCGGGTCTATAAGATCTCCCACGATCCCCAGGGGGCGCGGCTCACCCATCTGAAGGTCACCGGCGGCGCTCTGCGGGTCAAAGATACCGTGAACGGGGAGAAAGTGGACCAGATCCGGATCTACTCTGGCGCCAGATTCACCCCGGCGGAAGAGGCCCCGGCAGGAACGGTCTGCGCCGTCACCGGCCTGTCCGCCTCCCGGCCCGGCCAGGCGCTGGGGGCGGAGGGGCCCTGGACCGCCCCTGTTCCGGAGAGCGCTCTGTCCTATCAGCTCATCCTGCCCCAGGGCTGCGAACCCCACGCCGCCCTTCCCAGACTCCGGCTCCTGGAGGAAGAGGATCCCCAGCTCCGCCTGCAGTGGGATCCCCGCCTCTCCGAGCTCCGGGTCCGGCTCATGGGGACGGTCCAGGCCGAGATCCTCCAACGGATGATCCGGGACCGGTTCGGCTGGGAGGTGTCCTTCGGCCCCGGAAGCGTGGTCTATCAGGAGACCATCGCCAAGGCCGTGGAGGGGGTGGGGCACTTCGAGCCCCTCCGGCACTACGCCGAGGTCCATCTGCTGCTGGAGCCCCTGCCCCGGGGCAGCGGGCTTCAGTTCGCCACCGTCTGCCCCGAGGACGTGCTGGAGGGCCGCTGGCAGCGGCTCATCCTCACCCATCTGGCGGAAAAGACCCACCTGGGGGTGCTCACCGGCTCCCCCATTACCGACATGAAGATCACGCTTCTCTCCGGCCGGGCTCACGAAAAGCACACCGAGGGGGGAGATTTCCGGCAGGCCACCTACCGGGCGGTGCGCCAGGGTCTGATGTCCGCCCGTTCCGTCCTGCTGGAACCCTGGTATGATTTCCGGCTGGAGCTGCCCTCTGCCCAGCTGGGCCGGGCTCTGGCC
>JAQXNP010000027.1 GCA_029098065.1 Clostridiales bacterium
GGCGGGCCTCATCCATGAGGGAATGTGGGTAAAGGTCCAGGGCCAGATGGTGCTGGACCACTTTACCAATGACCTGGTGCTGGATCCCAAGGCTGTGACCGAGGGAGAAAAACCGGTACGGACGGACACCGCCGCGGAAAAGCGGGTGGAACTTCACCTCCATACCACAATGTCCTCCATGGACGCCCTCACTCCGGCGGGAGCGGCGGTGAAGCGGGCGGAGAAATGGGGACACCGGGCGGTGGCCATCACCGACCATGGCGTGGCGCAGTCTTTCCCTGAAGCCTGGCACGCCGCCAAGAAGATCAAAGTGCTCTACGGCGTGGAGGCCTACTACATCAACGATGTGGATGACCGGGTGGTGGTCCACGGGGCGGTGGAGCAGGATTTCCACGGGGAGATCGTCTGTTTCGATATTGAGACCACCGGTCTGGATAAGAAAAAGGACCGTATCATCGAGATTGGCGCGGCAGTTCTCCGGGACGGGGAAATCTGCGAGACGTTCAACATGTTCGCGGATCCCGGCCGGAAGCTGCCCCGGAACATTGTGGAGCTCACCGGAATCACCGACAAAATGCTGGAGGGCGCCCCCAGTCAGGCCGAGGCCATCAATGCCTTTCTGGATTTCGCCGCCGGTCGGCCGCTGGCCGCCCACAACGCGGAATTCGATACCGGCTTCATTGCCGAGGGCTGCGCCCGGATGGGACGGAGCTTCGACAATCCGTGGCTGGACTCTCTCATTCTGGCGCAGAACCTGCTGCCCGATCTGGGCCGGTATAAGCTGGATATTGTGGCCGAGCGGCTCAACCTGCCCGCCTTCAACCACCACCGGGCCAGCGATGACGCTGCCACGGTAGGCTATATGCTCATTCCGTTCTTCCGGATGCTGGAGGATATGGGGATCCATAGCCTTCAGACCATCAATCCGGCCATGCGGTCCCTTCGCACCAAGGGAAAGGCGAAACGGAAACCCAAACACCTCATCGTGCTGGCCAAGAACCAGCTGGGCCTGCGGAATCTCTACCGGCTGATCTCCGATTCTCACCTGAAGCATTTCAAGCGGTATCCCATCATACCCAAAAGCGAGATTGAGCAGTTCCGGGAGGGGCTTATCATCGGCTCGGCCTGTCAGGCCGGCGAACTCTACGAGGCGGTGTCCAAGCGGAAGGACTGGGAGGAGCTCAAGCGCATTGCCTCCTGGTATGATTTCCTGGAGATCCAGCCCCTGTGCAACAACGCCTTTATGCTTCGGCCCGATAAAAAAACCGGCAGGAGCGCGGTGGACAGCGTGGAGGATCTCAAAGAGTTTAACCGCACTATCCTGGCGCTGGGCAAGGAGCTGGATAAACCGGTGTGCGCCACGGGAGACGTCCACTTCATGGATCCGGAAGAGGAGATCTACCGCCACATTCTGCTGGACTCCAAGGGTTTTGAAGACTGCGATGAGTCTCTGCCCATCTACTTCAAAACCACCGATGAGATGCTGGAGGAGTTTTCCTATCTGGGAGAAGAGGACTGTTACAATGTGGTCATCCGAAATCCAAATCTGGTGGCCGACTGGTGCGAGAGGATGGACCCGCTGCCCCAGGGCCTCTTTGCCCCCAAGCTGGAAAATTCCGCCCAGGAGCTGGAGTCTCTGGTGTACGGCAAGGCCCATGAGCTCTACGGCGAGGAGCTTCCCCAGGTGGTGCAGGACCGGATCGATCTGGAGCTGCCCGGCATCATCAAGCGGAAGTACGACGTCATCTACATGTCCGCTCAGAAGCTGGTGCAGAACTCCCTGGAGCACGGTTATCTGGTGGGGTCCCGGGGTTCGGTGGGCTCCTCCATCGTGGCATTTCTGTCGGGGATCACGGAGGTCAACTCACTGCCCGCCCACTACCGCTGCCCCAAGTGCAAGCATGCCGACTTCGACTTCGGCCCCGCCCACGGCTACGGATGCGGAGCGGACATGCCCAACGCGGTATGCCCGGTGTGCGGCACCCCCTATGTGAAGGACGGCTTCAACATCCCGTTTGAGACCTTCCTGGGCTTCGGCGGCGACAAGGTGCCCGATATCGATCTGAACTTCTCGGGTGAGTACCAGTCCAAAGCTCACCGGTATACGTTTGAGCTCTTCGGGGAGAGCCACGTGTTCCGTGCGGGCACCATCGGCACAGTGGCGGAAAAGACCGCCTTCGGCTATGTAAAGAAATATCTGGAAAAGCGGGGCCTCCACGTTCCCCGGGCGGAGGAGAACCGGCTGGCCAAGGGCTGCACCGGGGTGAAGCGGACCACGGGACAGCACCCCGGCGGCATGGTGGTCATCCCCCAGGACCGGGAGATCTATGACTTCTGCCCGGTCCAGCATCCCGCCGATGACCCGAACACCGATATCGTTACCACGCACTTTGAATATCACTCCATGGAGTCCAACCTGCTGAAGCTGGACATGCTGGGCCACGATGACCCCACCATGATCCGGATGCTGGAGGATCTGACGGGGGTGGACGCCCGGACTCAGATCCGGCTGGACGATCCGGACACCATGAGCCTTTTTACCACGTCGGAAAAACTGGGATATGTGAACGATCCCATTCTGGGTCCCACAGGGGCTGTGGCCATCCCCGAGTTCAACACCCGCTTCACCCGGCAGATGCTGATGGATACGCAGCCCAAGGACTTCAACACCCTGGTGCGGCTGTCCGGCTTCTCCCACGGCACCGACGTGTGGGCGGGCAACGCCAGGGATCTGATCCTCAACGGCACCGCCACCGTTCTGGAGACGGTGGGCTGCCGTGACGACATCATGCTTTACCTGATGGCGCAGGGGATGGAGCCCAAGCTGGCCTTCAAGATCATGGAGGCAGTCCGGAAGGGCAAGGTAAAGAAGGGCGGATTTCAGGACGGCTGGGTGGAGGACATGAAGAAACACAATGTCCCCGACTGGTATATCGAGTCGCTGGCCAAGATCGGCTATCTGTTCCCCAAGGCCCACGCAGTGGCCTACGTGATGATGGCCTTCCGCATCGCCTGGTTCAAGGTCCACCGGCCTCTGGCCTTCTATGCGGCCTTTTTCTCCATCCGGGCCAAGGCCTTTGACGCTACCATTATGTGCCAGGGCATGGACACGGCGATGGCCAAAATGAAGGAGATCAAGGCCAAGATGGAGGATAAGTCGGCCACGGCGGTGGAGGAGGATACCTACACCACGCTGGAGGTGGTCTATGAGTATTACCTCCGGGGCTTTACCTTCCGCAGCGTGGATATCTACCGCTCCGAAGCGGTCCATTTTGTCCTGGATGGGGAAAGGGCTCTGATTCCGCCCTTCACCGCCATTCCGGGACTGGGAGAGACGGCGGCCCAGTCCATCGTGGAGCAGCGGGTGGGGAAGGAGTTTGTCTCCATCGAGGAATTTTCCGACGCCTGCCCCAAGGTGTCCAAGACCCATATTGAGCAGCTCAAGGCCGCCGGGGCCTTTGACGGGATTCCGGACACCAGCCAGATCACCCTGTTTTAGCGTGGAAGGAGACTGAGGAAAAGGCCGCAGAGGGCCGAAACCCATCGGGATCCATTTCATCAAATCCAGAAAAAATGACCTCCGGGCGCATTCAAACGCTCCGAAGGTCATTTTTCTGGTATGGTAAAGCCTTGCGGAAAGCCGCCGGCGGCCAAGACGAAATCCGGCTGACCGGGAAGCGGGGGAAACGGACCGTCGGGAGGTTCGCGGCATGCCGGTGCGGCCCGGGGACTCAGATGTGGTGCCGTTTCCGGTCGTAGACCTGGTCGCAGTATTTGCAGCGATAGAGTTCTTTCTGTTCGTCGGTGAGCTCAAAAACATGGGGGAGTTCCGGCTCCACCGAAGTGATGCAGCGGGGGTTGTTGCAGCGGATAATATTGGTCACCCGGTGGGGGAGCCGCATCTGCTTTTTCTCCACGACCCTGCCGCCGTCGATAATGTTTACCGTGATGTTGGGATCAATGAAACCAAGCGCGTCCAGATCGATGTCGATCCGGTCCTCGATCTTCATAATATCCTTCCGTCCGGTCTTGCCGCTGCGGGCATTCTTGATGATGGCCACACAGCAGTCCAGCTTGTCCAGACCCAGCACTTGATAGATTTCCATGCTCCGGCCTGCCTCGATGTGGTCCAGGACCAGACCACGCTGTACGCCGTCGATATTCATTCATTCCACCTCCAGAAGGGTCATAATGAGAGCCATGCGGATATATTTGCCGAAGAGCACCTGTTTGAAATAGGCGGCCCGGGGATCATCGTCCACTTCCACCGCGATCTCATTCACCCGGGGGAGGGGGTGGAGAACGATCATATCTTCCTTGGCCAGCTTCATTTTTTCGGTATCCAGGATATAGCTGTCCCGCAGGCGGACATAGTCTTCCTCGTTAAAGAAGCGCTCCCGCTGGACCCGGGTCATGTAGAGTACGTCCATCTCCCCGATGGCGTCTTCCAGCCGTTCCACCTCCTGGAAGTCAAAGCCGCCGGACACCAGGTCATCCCGGATATAGTCGGGGACCCGCAGTTCGGGAGGGCTCACCAGGATGAACCGGACTCCCTCATAGCGGCACATAGCCTTGATGAGGGAGTGGACGGTGCGGCCGAATTTCAAGTCGCCGCACAGCCCCAGGGTCAGATGGTCAAAGCGGTCCTTGAGACGGTGGATCGTCATCAGGTCGGTGAGCGTCTGGGTGGGATGGTGATGGCCGCCGTCTCCGGCGTTGATGACGGGAATGGAAGCCTTGGAGGCGGCAACCGTGGCGGCGCCCTCTTTGGGATGCCGTATGGCGATGATGTCGGCGTAGCAGGACACCACCCGGGCGGTATCGGCCACGGTCTCTCCCTTGGAGGCGGAAGAAGAATCAGCCGAAGAAAAACCCAATACACTGCCCCCGAGTTCAAGCATGGCAGCTTCGAAACTTAACCGGGTGCGGGTACTGGGCTCATAGAACAATGTGGCGAGTTTCTTTCCCTCGCATTTGTGGGCGTAGGCCTTGGGGTCATCAATGATTCTGTCGGCCAGCGTCAAAAGCCGGTCAATCTCTTCCACGGACAAGTCCATGGGACTGATGAGATGTCGCACGCGTATACCCTCCTATTGATTTCTATTCCGCAATAGGATACACGACCCGGCGGGAAAAATCAAGAGGGGAACCGGCTTTTTTGCGGAAAAACCGGCGGGGCGGAGGACTTTGGCCGCTTTTCATAGAATGTGCCCGGCAAAGCGGCTCCTTTCAGGATGAAGGTGACAAAAGTCCGGGGGCAATCTTGCGCGGACGGCAGAAATGTAATAAAATAAAACTCACTGTGAAAATGGAAGGAACGGGGAAAGTCCATGCTGAACGAAGAGGAAAAACTGAGATTTTGCAGGGCCCGCCGGGCCGCCATTGAAGGGGAGTTCGCCCACCTGAACCCGGAGCAGCGCAGGGCGGTGCTGGCCACCGAGGGGCCGCTGCTGCTTCTGGCCGGAGCAGGGAGCGGCAAGACCACTGTGCTTATCAACCGGGTGGCCAACCTGATCAAGTACGGCCGCGGCTCCGACTGTGACGAGGTGCCGGGCTGGGTGACGGAGGAGGATCTGGCCTTTCTGGAGGACTACGCGGCTCATCCCGCGGAGGCGGGAAAGGTCCGGGCGGAGCGGCTGTGCCAGGTGGAGCCCGCCGTGCCCTGGTCCATTCTGGCCATCACCTTCACCAACAAGGCCGCCGGAGAATTGAAGGAGCGGCTGGAGCGGATGCTCGGGCCTTCGGCGGGGGATATCTGGGCCTCCACCTTCCATTCCGCCTGCGCCCGCATTCTGCGCCGGGATATCGACAGGCTGGGCTATTCCACCTCTTTTACGATTTACGATACCGCCGACTCCGAGCGGGTGGTGAAGGATATCCTCCGGGATCTGAACATCGACGACAAGGCGTTTCCGCCCAAGTCGGTGCTGGGCTATATTTCCCGGGCAAAGGACGCCATGCAGCTGGCCAAAGACTTTGCCGCCGAGTGCGGAAAAACGGGGGATTACCGGCTCCAGCGGATCGCCGGGATCTACACGGAGTATGAAAAGCGGCTGCGTTCCGCAAACGCTCTGGATTTCGATGATCTGATTTTCCAGACCGTGCGCCTGCTGCGGCAGGACGAGGAGGTCCGGACCTACTATCAGAGAAAGTTCCGCTACGTGCTGGTGGATGAGTACCAGGACACCAACAACCTGCAGTATCAGCTGGCCTCCACCCTGGCCGGGGGATATGAGAACTTCTGCGTGGTGGGCGACGATGACCAGTCCATTTACCGGTTCCGGGGGGCCACCATCGAGAATATCCTGTCCTTTGAAAACCAGTACAAGGGATGCCGTACCATCCGGCTGGAACAGAACTACCGCTCCACCGGCAACATACTGGAGGCAGCCAACGCCGTCATCCGAAACAACCAGGGCCGGAAGGGAAAGGAGCTGTGGACCGACCACGGTGACGGGGACAAGGTCCAGCTTTACACCGCCATGAATCAGGATGACGAGGCCCAGTATGTGGCGGCCCGGATTCTCTCCGGCTACTCCGAGGGGCGGCACTGGAAGGATTTTGCCATCCTCTACCGGATGAACGCCCAGTCCCGGGAGCTGGAGATGGCCATGAAGCGAAACGGGATTCCGTACCGCATCATCGGCGGCACCCGGTTCTTCGACCGGGCGGAGGTCAAGGACATGCTGGCCTACCTGTGCGTGATCAATAACCCGGCAGATGATCTGCGGCTCCAGCGCATCATCAACAACCCGCCCAGAGGAATCGGCAGCAAAA
>JAQXNP010000028.1 GCA_029098065.1 Clostridiales bacterium
AAGCCCATAAATTCGTGGGGGAGTGAGTGCGCTCCGCCAGCGTGAAACAGAGCCGGGGGCGGTCCCAAAAGGGACCGCCTCCGGCTTCGCGTTACGGCTCCGCTTCCAGAGACAGAAAGACGCTTCCCGCCGCCCGGGCGAAGAGCCGGGCCCCCGCCAGGGCCTCCTGGAGAGTGTTTCCGTGGCTGCCCACCTCCACCAGCAGGGAGCCGGGGCTCAGGTTCTGGTTGTAGGTGGACTGACGCAGGGTCATGGGCCGGGCCAGGGTGGGGTAGAGGGTGTCCAGACGCTTCTGGAGCTTGGCGGCCAGGGCCAGATTCTCCTGCCAATCCGGATGGTCCCCTCCGCCTGCATCGCTGCCCACCACCAGCATGACCTGGGCGGTCTTAATCCCGTCAATGGTGGTCACCGCCTTATACACCGTGCCGTCGGAGCCGATCAGGGCGTCCCGGTGGACGTCCAGCACCAGCTTGATGGTGGGGTATTGGGCCAGATATTCCTCCACCGCCGGACCCGAGCGGGTGTAGGAGCCGTTGTACTGGGGATAGTCGTAGATCCCCCGGTCGTGGAGGACGGACAGCCCCATTTCGGTGAAAACCCGTTCCAATTCATCTCCCACCCGGAGCATGTTGTACTGCTCGTTCAACGTGCGGGCGTTGCTGTCGGTGGGGGTGTAGACATCCTGCCCGTCCGGGGTGTAGGCCTCGGTGGCGTGGGAGTGAATGATGAGAATCTGGGGGCCCTCCGCCGCCGGGGAGAGACGGAAGGAGATCTCCCGGGCGGCCGCGGCGGCCAGATCCACTGTCAGATCGGTGCGGTTATAGAGGTAGAGCCCCGCCCCGGTGACATAGCCCTGAGTGGTGGTGGGGATCAGGGTGCGTTCCACAATGTTTCCCGGGGATTGGGCGGACTGGGACGGCTCCTCGGTGATGTCGTCGTGATCGGGGGCGGGCTGGGCGTCGGGAAGGGGCTCCGATGTCTGGGAAGGGCCGGCGGAAAGGGAAGAGAGGTTGGCGGACAGCAGGGGGGATTCCTCCAGAACCAGGCGCTGCCAGAAAGAGAGAGACGCTCCGTCCTCCGGTCCCAGCTCGGTCCGGAGGACGGCGGCTGAGAAGGCGTCATCCACCAGAGGTTTTGTGCCTGCAGAGGCCGCCCCGGCGGCCGCGCCTACCAGAAGAAGCCACAGACCTACCGTGGCCAGAAACAGGGCGGCGGTCCGGCGAAACAGCCGGCCCCATTGGATCTTTTTCATCGCTTGTCCCTCCTCATCGGTGATTTGTACGGGAAAGCTTATGCGGCGGGAGGGGAGGACAGAACCGGAAGCGAAAAAAAGGTCCCCCGGGAGACCCGCTGTCTCCCGGGGGGACCGGTGAATACAGAATGATACGGTTACCAGCCGAACCCAAAGGGCCAGGTGGAACCTCCCTGCTGGGAGGAACTTTGATCCTGCTGCTGGCTGGCCTGATAATCTTCCTGAAGCTCGGACATGGCCTCCTCCCGGGCTTTGTCATTCTCATCCAGGGTAACCGAGATGGAGGTGTTCTGACCGTTCCGGTAGACTGTGAAGGTGACGGTGTCTCCCGCCTTGTAATTCTTCACAGCGGAAGCCAGCTGGCCGGAGGAGGTGACGGCGGTGTCATTGACGGCGGTAATGACATCCCCGGTCTTCAGACCGGCTTTCTCGCCGCAGGAGCCCTTCAGCACAGCCTCCACATAGGCACCGGCGGGGATACCGTAGCGCTGGGTGGCCTCAGTGGAGACATCATTCATCAGAATGCCCACGTTGGGTTTGCCGGTGACATAGCCCTTTTCAATAATGTCGGTCACCATGTCCTTTACATCATTGATGGGAATGGCGAAGCCGATGCCCTCCACAGAGGCGTTGGAAGAGCTGGAGGAGGAATACTTGGCGGAAGTGATGCCGATCACCTCGCCGTACATATTAAAGAGCGGGCCGCCCGAGTTGCCCGAATTGATGGCGGTGTCGGTCTGAAGCATATTCATGACCTCGCCGTTCTCCATAGTGATGGAGCGGTCCTTGGCAGATACAGAACCGGAAGTATAGGTAAAGGTCAGCTCACCCAGGGGATTGCCGATGGCGCACACCTGCTCGCCAACCACCAGGTTGTCCGAGTCACCCAGCTTGACGGGGGTGAGACCGGTGGTATCGATCTTCAGCACGGCGATGTCGTTCGCTTCTTCTCCGCCCACCAGGGTGGCGTCATAGGTGGTGCCGTCCACAAAGGCCACCTTGATGGAGGAGGCCCCATCGATCACGTGGTAGTTTGTCAGAATGTAACCATCCTGGGTGATGACAAAACCGGAACCGGCAGCGGCTCCCTTCACCTTTTGCCCCCAGAAATTGGTGGTGACCAGTTCGGTGGTGATGCCTACGGCGGAGCCGACATTGGCGGCGTAGACCTCGGCTCCGGTCATGGGCTGGTCGGTGGAGACGTTGGACATGGTCACTGCCACAGGGGCGTGGGTACTCTCATAGATGGTGGTGGAACCGCCGAAGAGACTGCCGGTGGAGGCCACCCTTACAGCGCCGCCTCCCACCAGGCCGCCTGCCAGGGCACACACCAGGCAGAGGGCCACAGTCCGGACGCCCGGTTTCTTTGACTTCTTCCGGCCAAGATCCTGGCCGTCTACTTTATAATTGTCGGTGACGATGGGCTGCTGTTCATCGTTTGTACGATTGTAGTCATTGTAATACATATCTTTCGCTCCTTTACGTTTTCCTCTTGAAAACGATATATAGGATAACCCGGAATTGTGTCCAAAAAATGAAGAAAAATGGAGCCATTTTTGAATTTTTCCCGGGAACTGAAATTTCTGAGAAAAAGATTTCAGATTATGGAGGAAATGGCGCGCGGAGAGAAACAAAATGCCCGGCGGACCGCCGTCCGCCGGGCACTTTCTTCCAATCAGTTGTTTCGGAACCGGGCCAGGAATTCCCGGGTGCGGGGGTTTTGCGGGTCCTGGAAGAGAGACTGGGGATCGCCCTCCTCCGCAATGACGCCGTCGGCCATGAAGACCACGTGGCTGCTCACGTCCCGGGCAAAGGCCATCTCGTGGGTCACCACCAGCATGGTCATCCCCCCGTCCGCCAGAGCGCGCATGACCGAGAGGACCTCGCCCACCATCTCCGGGTCCAGGGCGGAGGTGGGCTCGTCGAAGAGGAGGACCTCCGGCTCCATGGCCAGGGCCCGGGCGATGGCTACCCGCTGCTTCTGACCGCCGGAGAGCTGGCGGGGCTTGGCGTTGATGTAGGGGGCCATGCCCACCTGCTCCAGATATTTCATGGCGTTGGCGCGGGCGGCGTCCGGGTCTCTCTTCAGCACCTTCTGCTGGCCCACAGTG
>JAQXNP010000029.1 GCA_029098065.1 Clostridiales bacterium
CATGGACCGGGCGGCCAAGACAGTGGGGGTCAACTTTATCGGCGGTTTTTCCGCCCTGGTCCAGAAGGGGTTCACCCCCTCGGACCGGAAACTCATCGCCGCCATTCCCGAAGCGCTGGCCACCACAGATTTTGTCTGCTCCTCGGTGAATGTGGGCTCTACCCGGGCGGGCATTGACATGGACGCCGTGGCCCTCATGGGCCGGACCATCAAGGCGGCCGCGGAGCGCACCGCCGACCGGGGCGGCTTCGGCTGCGCCAAACTGGTGGTGTTCTGCAACGCCGTGGAGGACAACCCCTTCATGGCCGGGGCGTTCCACGGCGTGGGAGAGGCTGAGACGGTCATCAATGTGGGCGTCTCCGGCCCCGGCGTGGTCCACCACGCCCTCCAGAGCGTGAAGGGGGAGTCCTTCGACGTGGTGGCGGAGACCATCAAAAAGACCGCCTTCCGGATCACCCGCATGGGCCAGCTGGTGGCCCTGGAGGCCTCCAAACGCCTGGACGTGCCCTTCGGCATTGTGGATCTGTCCCTGGTCCCCACCCCCGCCGTCGGGGATTCGGTGGCCCGCATCCTGGAGGAGATGGGACTGGAGGTCTGCGGCACCCACGGCACCACCGCCGCTCTGGCCCTTCTGAACGACGCGGTGAAAAAGGGCGGTGTGATGGCCTCCTCCCACGTGGGCGGCCTGTCCGGCGCCTTCATCCCGGTGAGCGAGGACGAGGGCATGATCGCCGCCGCCCGGTCCGGGACCCTGTGCCTGGACAAGCTGGAGGCCATGACCTGCGTCTGCTCGGTGGGCCTGGACATGATCGCCGTGCCCGGCGACACCCCCGCCGAGACGCTGGCCGCCATCATCGCGGACGAGGCCGCCATCGGTATGGTCAATTCCAAGACCACCGCCGTCCGGCTCATCCCCGCCCCCGGCAAGGTGGTGGGAGATACGGTGGAGTTCGGCGGCCTGCTGGGCTCCGCCCCGGTGATGCCCGTCCATCCGGAGGGCAGCGCCGCCTTCATCGCCCGGGGAGGCCGGATCCCCGCTCCCATGCAGAGCCTGAAAAACTGAGAAAACCGGTGGATTTTCCCCGGACCGGTCATCATAACGCAGCAGGAATTTATAAGGAAAAGGAGAATCACCCGTCGTGAACGCAATCTTTGCCCGCCGCAGTATTCGTAAATTTACCGAGGAACCCGTCACCGGGGAGCAGCTGGAACTGCTCCTTCGGGCGGGCATGGCCGCCCCCTGCGCCAAGAACAGCCAGAACCGGCTCTTCTTCGTCCAGCAGGGCCGGGGGAGCCTGCCCACCCTCATCGAGGTCCACCCCAGCGCCTTCGCCCTCAAGACGGCTCCCGCCGCCATCGTGGTGTGTGCCGATCTGAAGCGGTCCGCCCAGGTGGACTATCTGAATGACTGGTGGATCCAGGACTGCTCCGCCTCCACTGAGAATATTCTGATCCAGGCCGCCGAGCTGGGTCTGGGCACCCTCTGGATCGGAGTGCATCCCGATCCCAAGCGGATCGTCGCCGTGCAGAAGGATCTGGAGCTTCCGGGGCATATCGTCCCCCTCAGCGCCATTGCCCTGGGCCACCCGGACAAGGTCAAGGAGCCCAACGGCCGTTTCGATGCCGACAAGGTGTTCTACGGAACGTATGAGGTCCGGGAGCCGGAGAAATAAAAAACAGGGCGGCGCCCCGCCGCAGAAAAAACAGCCGGACCGGTTCTGACCGGTCCGGCTGTTTTCCTGTCATGACAGGAGGCGGAAAAGCCGCCGGTTCAGAGAACCTGGCTGAGCTCCAGGGTGATGCTGCCGTCGGGCTTCACAAAACAGGGGATCCCAACCTGGTCCGCCGCCCGGACGGCGTTGAACAGCTCGGGGTGGCCGTCCCGGATGCGGAGGAAAGCCTTCAGGTCCCGCATGCTGCCGCTGATGTCGATAAAATCATAGTCCGCTCCCGCCCCGGAGAGGACGGAAATGGCGTGAATGGTGTCTTTGCACAGGTGAGAGCCGTAGAGCTGTAATTTCATGGGAGAGTCCCTTCCTTTCAGGTGTTGGGAAAAGTATACCACACCGGGGGTCCCCGGAAAAGTGAGGACGGGATGGTTTTATAAAATTCCCGATAAATCGCTTTTAAAATCCATGCGCCGGGTGTATACTGAACCAGCATGGACAAGCATATGTATAGGAGGTCACTGCTATGCTCAATCTTGATCTTTCCAACGTGTCTCAGTTTCTTCCCGGCGGTTGGCGTACCGGGCAGGAGTCCGGTTTGAAAAAGGCCCACGATTATGTGGTGAACGGAACCGGCGCAGGCAGCGATTTCACTGGCTGGGTCCGGCTCCCTGCCGATTATGACAAGGAGGAGTTCGCCCGGATCCGGAGGGCGGCAGACAAGATCCGCTCCGATTCCAAAGCCCTGGTGGTCATCGGCATCGGCGGTTCCTATCTGGGGGCCCGGGCGGTCATTGAGGCCCTTACTTCCAATAACTATAATCTCACCCGGAAGGACGCTCCCGCTGTTTACTTCGCGGGCAACGGTCTGTCCGCTGACGCCATGAACGAGGTGATCGGTCTGGTGAAGGACGTGGACTTTTCGGTCAATGTTATCTCCAAATCGGGCACCACCACCGAGCCCGCCGTGGCCTTCCGGGTCTTCAAGGCCCTGCTGGAGGAGAAGTACGGCAAAGAGGGGGCGAAGAGCCGCATCTACGCCACTACCGACGCCAAACGGGGCGCCCTGAAGGGCCTGGCCGACCGGGAGGGCTATGAGGAATTTGTGGTCCCCGACGCGGTGGGAGGCCGTTACTCCGTCCTCACCGCCGTGGGACTGCTGCCCATCGCTGTGGCCGGCATCGATATCGAGGCGCTGATGGTCGGCGCCCAGGAAGAGATGGAGCTTTTGGCCAAGCCCGGCATGGACAACCCGGCCTGGCAGTATGCCGCCGCCCGCCATGCCCTCTACCAGTCGGGCAAGAAGATCGAGATCCTGGCCTCCTATGAACCGGCCCTCCGCTTCTTCGGTGAATGGTGGAAGCAGCTCTTCGGCGAGAGCGAGGGCAAACAGGGCAGGGGTCTGTTCCCTGCCAGCGTGGAATTTACCGCGGATCTCCATTCCATGGGCCAGTATATCCAGCAGGGGGAGCGGCTTATGATCGAGACGGTGATCCGCTTCGACGCGGCTCACTCCAAGGTCACTATCCCCGATGACCCGGAAAATGTGGATGGGCTCAACTTCCTCTCCGGCCGGTCCATGGCTTTTGTGGCGGAGCAGGCCATGCGGGGAACGATTCTGGCCCATGTGGACGGCGGAGTGCCCAATATCCTCATCGGCGTCCCCGCCCGGGACGAGCGGTGCCTGGGAGCCCTCATCTACTTCTTTGAGTTCGCCTGCGGCCTGAGCGGTTATCTGCTGGAGGTCAATCCCTTCGATCAGCCCGGCGTGGAGGCCTACAAGAACAACATGTACGCCCTCCTGGGCAAACCGGGATATGAAGAGCAGCGGGCGGCGCTGGAGAAGCGCCTGGAAAGTTGATTTTTGTGGACTCCAACAAAAACGGTTGCAATCCACCCGGGAAAATGGTACTATAATGACACGGACCGGAGAACCTTTTCCGGAGGAACAAAGTAAGGAGTGATTATCATGGTGAGAGTGATCATGGGGGTCAAGGGCACTGGCAAAACCAAGCAGATGATCGAACTCATTAATTCCGCCGCCAAGAGCGAGAGCGGCAGCGTAGTCTGCATTGAACAGGGCACGAAACTGACCTATGACATCCACTATCAGATCCGTCTGGTGGAGGCCCAGGAGTACGCCATTCAGAATTTTGACATGCTCAGGGGCTTTATCAGCGGCCTGCACGCCGGCAACTACGATATCACCCATGTGTTTATCGAGAGCCTGACCAAGATCGTGGGCGCCGATCCTGAGAGCCCCGGGGTGGAGCAGTTCCTGGACTGGCTCAACGACTTTGGCGAGAAGAACAACATCAAGTTCACCGTCACCATTTCCGCGGATGCCTCTCTGGCCTCTGAAGGCGTGAAGAAGTATTTCTGATCGAGTACACAAAAGCGAACCGGCCCGGCAGTTTCAGACTGCCGGGCCGGTTTTCGTTTTCCTGTGGTTCACTCAATGGCGCCGAGATCCTGGAAGGGGAAAATCACAAACAGGGCGTGGCCCAGAACATACCGCTCATCCACTGTGCCCAGCCGCTCGTCCCGGCTGTCGGAGGAATGGTTGCGGTTGTCTCCCATGACATAGATGGAGCCCTCAGGCACGGTCACATCCAGAACCGTCATGGACGGGTCCATGGTGTCCACCATGAATTCGTTGATATAGGGTTCGTCCAGCACCTCTCCGTCCACTGTCACCGTGCCCTCGGTGTAATCCACGGTGACATGCTGTCCGCCGGTGGCGATGACCCGCTTGACGATGGGCTCGGACATGAAGGCGGACTTGCGCAGCACCACCACATCCCCCTGCTTCGGGGTATAGCCGATGCTCCGGAGAATCAGCAGATCCCCCCAATGGAGGGTGGGGACCATGGAATTGCCCACCACGGTAATGACCCGGCCCACCAGGGTGAAGACCAGGATCAGAGCCACCAGGGCGGTCACCAGCGCCTGGGTCCAGAAATAGAGATCCAGTTTAAAAGAGCTCTTTTCATCCTTCGGCGTTTCCTGAGGGGACAATTCTTCATCGGCCATGGGATCAACTCCAAATATCGTAAGATGGTTGTTGGTCATGATATCACAAAACCGGACGGATTGCAACCGGAGGCGGTCAGTCCAGCCGCAGATGGAACGCGTCCGGGGGCAGAAGGGCGCCGTCCCGGCTGTGGCAGGAGAACAGGAGCACCTGTCTGGTCCGGGCCGTTTGGGCCAGACAGGCCACGGCGTCTCGGGCCCGGCGGTCGTCAAAGGCATCCAGCACGTCATCCAGCACGATGGGGCAGGACTCATCGGAGGACAGGAGCAGCTCGCACATGGCCAGCCGGGCCGCCAGATAGAGCTGCTGGGCGGTGCCGCCGGAGAGGGCCAGATCCTGCCGGGGGATACTCTCCCCGGCGGGCTGGGCCAGGGCCTGGAACTGCCGGGTGAGGGAGGCCTTGTCATACTTCCCGCCGGTGAGGGCGGCGAGGTATTCCCCGGCCTTCCGGTTGACGGCGGGGGAGAAGCGCTCCCGCAGGAGGGAATCGGCGGCGGTCAGACTCTCCAGCGCGGCGGAAATGGCCGCGTATTCTCCCCGGCGCCGCTCCAGCGCCTCGGTGAGTGCCGCCCGCCGGGCGTCCAGCTCCGCGGGATCGCCCAGAGAGCGCAGTTCTCCCTCCAGCCGGGCGGCCTCATCGCTGGCCCGGGCCAGTTCGCCGGTTACCGCCGACAACCGGGCGGAGAGTTCCGCCGGGTCGCCGGAGGGCGGAGAAACGGGTTCCGGGCCGTTCTCTTCTTCCGGGACGGGGGGCAGGGCGGAGAGCACCTGCTCCGCCGCGTCCAGCCGGGCCCGGGCCAGTCTGTAAGTCTCTCCCTGCTGGAGCGCCCGGGACAGGGCGGCGGACACGCCGAAGAGCTCAGTGACCTCCGGGGCGAAGGGATGGACAAAGTGGAGGAGCCGCCCGGTGAGCTCCAGCCGCTGATCGGCCAGCTTGTCCCGCTCCTCCGTAACGGACTGGACTCTGCGCTCCGCCTCCTGAGCGGCGGAGACTTTCCGGCTGTACCCGGCGGCCCGGTCCAGGATATCCTCCGGGGTCTGGGCGTCGTAACGGGCCAGCAGGGCGGACAGTGTTTGCTTCCGGCGCCGGTTCGAGAGGAACATGGGCAGGGCGATGATGGCCCAGCCGATGAGAGCGGCGAGAATTAGAATGGGGAGGGAAACGGTCTGGCCGTTGGAGACCCGGAAAAGAAGGAAACCCAGGACACAGCCCGCCGGTGCCCCCAGCAGAGACAGGGGGAGGGGGGCGTTTTTCCCCAGGCGCCGGGCCTCGTCGTGATCGGACTGGGCCCTGGCCGCGGCCTGGACGGGATCCTGCCCGCCGAAGCAGGGGTCGCTCTCCGCCGTCTCCCGGGCCGTTTCAGCGGCCTGACGGGCGGCGGGGATCTCCTTTTCCGCCATGCGGAGGTTGGCCGAGAGGGTGTTGGCCCAGCTCAGTTCCCCCTGGGCCTGCCGCAGCGCCTCGGCGGGGGGGAGGTTTTCCGCCGCGGCCCTGGCCCGGTCGCAGGCGGCCTGCGCCTCATCCCGGGCGGCCAGGGCGTCCCGGCGGCGCCGGGCCTGCCGGGCCCGCTGGGCGGCGGCGTGGGCGCGGAGCTGCTGTTCCAGGTTTTCCTTCCGGGCGGACAGAGCTTCCTTCTCCTGCCGGGCGGCCTCCGACCGGCGGAGGGTGCCCGCCATCCGGGCCTGAAGGTTCTCCACCCCGGCCAGCTCTTCCTCCAGTCTGGGGATGAGGCCCGTCCGGTTGTGCTTTCGCCGGTTCTGCCAGTCCTTCAGCCGGCGCTCCACCTGGGAGAAGGAGACCTCCTCCTCCCCGGAGGCGGCCAGGGCGGCCACCCGCTTTTCCAGCTCTCCGCTGGGGGAGAGAAACACCTCTCCCTGTCCCACGAAGGCGGTGCGCTCAAACACCTCCCGGGAGACGCCCAGCAGGGTCTCCCCGCAGTTCTCCGCGTTGAGGAAGGGAACGGCTTCCCCGGTGGCGGTCCACACCGCCGAAAAGGCGCCCCAGGGAACGTTCCCCCGGGGCCCCCGGCGGAGGGTGATGCCCCGGCCCTTCCAGACGAGATCCACCGTGCCCTCCATGGGCCTGCCCGACCAGGGCTGGTAGCGGTTTTTCTCGGCCAGATAGCCCGCCTTGTCCCGGTCCCGTGGAGGAAAGCCGTAAAACATGGCCCGGAGGAAGGCGCACCAGGTGGACTTTCCGCCCTCGTTGGGGGCTTCGATCAGGGTGAGTCCCGGGCCGGGGGCAAGCTGGGCGCGGTCCAGCTTGCCGAAAGTGGCGGTCATGCGGATGATTTTCACGGCGTATCCTCCCCATTTTCCAAAGCGGCCAGCCCATAGCGCACCGCCTGCTCCAGAACGGCCTTCTCCTCTCCGGTCCCGGCGGCGCCGATGCGGCGGCGCATGTCCCGGAGGAACAGCCCGGTGAGGCTGTCCTCCTCTGAGCGGCTCCACAGGTCCCGGGGGACCCGGGTGCGGTCCCGGAGGGTCACCGACCAGCGGTAGGGGGCGGCCGCAGCGGCGAGGGCGGGCAGGTCCACCCCTTCGCTCTCCCCGGTGAGGAGGAGCCGGCAGATGTCTTCCCGGCGGCCGGAGGCCAGCGTCTCCTCCACCGCCCGGGCGGGATCGGTTCCGGTGATGTCGCATTCCAGGATCTCATAGCGGCGGGCGCACAGGGGGAGAAACTCCGCCGTCACAGAGCGGTCATCCCCGATGGTGACCCAGAGGGCCCCCTTGGCCCCGGTCTCGTCAAAGCCCCGGCCCTCGGGGCAGCCGGGATAGGCCCAGTATGTATCCCCTGCCCGCTGGAGGCCGGAGCAGGTGTGGACATGGCCCAGAGCCAGATAGGTCAGGCCGCTGCCGGCGATCTCCGCCCGGGAGATGGGGCCGTACCGGCCTGTGCCGTCCACATCCCCGTGGCAGACCATCACCCAGGGCTTTCCCTCCCGGGGAGCCTGGAAACCGGCCAGAGGAGAATCATCCCGGGCGGGGCCGGTGAAGGCGGCACCGCAGAGGACGCAGCCGGGCAGCTCCACCTGCCGGATCCGGGGTTCCCGGAAGATGAGCACGTTTTTCGGCCAGATGCCGGCGGCGTAGAGGGAGGAGGGGTGGAAGAAATCGTGGTTGCCGGGAGAGATGGCCACGGGAACTGGAATGCGGGCCAGGGCGGCGGCCAGAGCCTGGGCGGTCTCCCGGTAGGTCTGGCCCGAGTCCAGCAGATCGCCGGAGAGCAGGACCAGGTTGGCCTTCCCCTGGACGGCGGCATCGGCCAGCTTGTCCAGCAGGAGCCGCTGCTCGGCGCGGCGCAGCCGGGCCTGTTCCGCCGTCAGGGCGGCGAAGGGGGCGTCCAGATGAAGATCGGCGGCGTGTAAAATACGGAGCATGGGATCACCTCGGTTTCAATCTTGCGGCTCGGAGCCTCAGTCCCGGAGGTCCACCCGCTGAACGTCCACGCATTTCCGGGCGTCGGTGTCAATGGTGAACAGGACGCTGTCCAGTTTGCAGGGGCCGGGGGCGGCCTCGTACCGGCGGGGGAGCCCCCCCAGAAAGCGGTTGATGGACAGCTCGGGCCGGATGCCCAGCACCGACTGGATGGGGCCGGTCATGCCCAGATCGGTGACGAAGCCGGTGCCCTTGGGGAGAATCTGACAGTCGGCGGTGGGCACGTGGGTGTGGGTGCCCCACACCGCCTGGACCCGGCCGTCCAGATACCAGCCCATGGCCCCCTTTTCGCTGGTGGCCTCGGCGTGGAAGTCCACCACCACCAGGTCGGCGTCCATCTCTTTCAGGGCGGCGGAGGCGGTGGTGAAGGGGTTCTCAAAGTTGCAGTCCATCTCACACCGGCCGATGAGGTTCATCACCCCGATGCGCAGACCCCGGGGGCCCTCAAAGACGCCCCAGCCCCGGCCGGGCACCCGGTTGGTGTAGTTGGCGGGGCGGAGGATATAGGGATTCTCCTCCAGAAAATCGGCGATCTGGATCCGGTTCCAGGTGTGGTTGCCCAGGGTGATGACATCGGCGCCGGCGTCAAAAATGGCCCGGGCCTGCCTGGGGGTGACGCCCACTCCGGAGGCGTTCTCCCCGTTGACCACGGCGAAGTCCACCCCCTTGAGCTTCTTCAGCGCCCGGAGGTGTGAGGCGAGATAGTCCAGACCGCCGTCGCCCACCACGTCGCCCACGGCCAGAAGATGAAGGAGCATTGCCGTCAATCCTTTCCTCAAGCAGTTCACCGGCGCTGCGCGCCGATGAACTTACGTATTACAACAATGAATTCCATAAAAACGGTTCCAGGGAGCCGCCTTTCCGGAACTGCGCGGCTGCCGCCGCGGGAATCAGCCGCAAAGCGGTTTATTCCACAGACATTATTATAGGGTATTTTGCCCCAAAGCGCAATTGTAACCGTCGGCGCCGTCCGGGGCGGAAGGGCAAACCGATTGTAACTCCAAACGGAGGAGGAAACAGGGCGAAAAACCGTATGATGGAGACGAAGGAGGGGAAAGGATGAGGCGGCGTCTGCCATATTTGCTGCCTTTGGCGCTGCTTCCGGCCGCGCGGAAACTCCGGCGGGATGACGGAACTTCAGGGGAAATTGTAAACTTTCCTTGAACGCCCTTGAAATTTACGGTACTAAGGACTATCATAGCGTTAGCACTCGGGACAAATGAGTGCTAACGCTTCGTTTTTACAAATTTACATTGATATAGGAGGCCATTACCATGGCAAAAAAGCAGTTCAAAGCGGAGTCAAAGCGTTTGTTGGATCTGATGATCAACTCCATCTATAC
>JAQXNP010000030.1 GCA_029098065.1 Clostridiales bacterium
CGGCCTGGATGTGTGCCTGGCCATCATGAACACCATGTACACCGAGACCGGCGACAGCAAGTACCGCGCCTCTCTGCTGCTCAAGAAGATGGTCCGCGCGGGCTATCTGGGCCGCAAGACCGGCAAGGGCTTCTACGATTATAAATAACATCTCTGGAGGAACCGATGGATTATCAGAAGCTGTACAAAGAAAAACTGACCACCCCCGCTGAGGCGGTGAAGCTGGTGAAGTCGGGAGATTGGGTGGACTACGGCTGGTGTACCAACCATCCTGTTGCCCTGGACAAGGCCCTGGCGGCGCGGAAGGATGAACTCTCTGACGTGAAGGTCCGGGGCGGCGTCACCATGTGGATGCCCGAGATCTGCAAGGCTGAGGATGCCGGGGAGCATTTCACCTGGAACTCCTGGCACATGAGCGGTGTGGATCGCAAGATCGTGGCCAAGGGGATGGGCTACTTTGGCCCTATGCGCTATTCTGAGCTGCCCCGGTTCTACCGGGAGAACGTGGATGTGGACGTGGCCATGATCCAGGTCACTCCCATGGACGCTCACGGCAATTTCAGCTATGCACTGGCAGCCTCTCACCTGTCGGATATGCTGGCCAAGGCCAAGCACATCATCGTGGAGGTCAATGAGAACATGCCCTGGGTCAACGGCCTCACTGGCAGCGAAATCAATATCCGGGACGTGGACTTCGTGGTGGAGGGAGAGAATCCCTCCGTGGCCGAGCTGGGCGCTGGCGGAGAGCCCACCGATGTGGACCGGGCCGTGGCTGCGCTTATTGTGCCCGAGATTCCCAATGGGGCCTGCCTACAGCTGGGAATCGGCGGAATGCCCAATACCGTGGGCTCCATGATTGCTCAGTCTGACCTGAAGGATCTGGGTGTTCACACCGAGATGTATGTTGACGCCTTTGTGGACATCGCCAAAGCGGGCAAAATCACCGGAGCCCGCAAGAATCTGGACAAAGGCCGTCAGGTATACGCCTTCGCCGCCGGTACCAAGAAGCTCTACGATTACGTGGATCACAATCCCGATGTGATGGCCGCTCCCGTGGATTACACCAACGACGTGCGGGTGTTGGCTCAGTTGGATAACTTCATTTCCATCAACAATGCCATCGATATGGACCTGTTCGGACAGGTCAATGCCGAGAGCGCCGGTGTCAAGCATATTTCCGGCACCGGCGGACAGCTGGATTTCGTCATGGGTGCTTACCTGTCCAATGGTGGCAAGAGCTTTATCTGTATGTCCTCCACTGTGGTGGGGAAGGACGGCACGCTGAAGAGCCGGATCGTCCCCACCCTGACTAATGGTTCCATCGCCACAGATCCCCGTTCGGCGGTTCAGTACATTGTCACGGAGTACGGTATGATCAATCTGAAGGGCGCCTCCACCTGGGAGCGGGCGGAGCGGATTATCTCCATCGCCCACCCCGATTTCCGGGACGAACTGATCAAGGACGCGGAAAAAATGAAAATCTGGCGGAAGAGCAACCGTCGGTAAGCAGCCCTCCGAATAGAAAAGGCGGCGCAGTTTTTGAACTGCGCCGCCTTTTTATTATTGAACGGTACGCTGAAGGGAAATCCCCAGCCGTTTCATCTTTTTGTATAGAAGACTCCGCTCCACCCCCCGGGCCCGGGCGGCCGCCTGCACACTCTGGCCATTGCGGCGGAGCGCCTCACAGACAATGGCCCTCTCGTAAGTATCCATCATATCGGACAAACGGGCGCTCTTTTCCCCGCTGCGCTCCATGAGATGGCGGGAGGAGACCTTGGCAGGCAGGTCCCCGGAATCAATCAGCATTTTGTCGCAGGTGGCAAAGGCCCCGGCAATAACATTCTGCAGTTCCCGCACATTTCCCGGCCACGGATACTCCTTCAGACATCGTTTTACCCGGTCGGAAAAGATGATGCGGGTGTCATATTTCTGATTGAGTTCCCGGAGATAGTGATTGGCGTGGATGAGAATGTCCCCCGGCCGGTCCCGCAGAGGGATCATCTCCACGTTGACCACCGCCAGACGGTAATAGAGGTCTTCCCGGAAGCGGCCCTCCAGCATCATGGACTGCAGGTCCTGCCGGGTGGCGGCCACGACCCGGATGTCCACGGGGATGGGAGCCTCTCCGCCCACCCGTTCGATCTGGTGATCCTGGAGTGCCCGAAGGAGCTTGACCTGAAGGGGAAGGGGCATGTCGCCGATCTCATCCAGAAATAGGGTGCCGTGGTTCGCCAACTGGAATTTGCCTGGCTTACCGCCCTTGCGGGCGCCGGTAAAGGCCCCCTCGTCATAACCGAAAAGCTCGGATTCCAACAGGTTGTCCGGGATGGCGGCGCAGTTTACCGCCACAAAAGGACCGTTTTTCCGGGGACTTTCCGAGTGGAGCGCTTTGGCGAAGAGTTCCTTGCCGGTGCCGGTCTCCCCGGTGATCAGGACAGGAAAGTCGGTTTGGGCCACCTGAGCCCCGGTGCGTTTCAGTTCCAGCAACTTGGGGTCCTGCCCAATGATGGCGGAAAATCCGCTGGAACCGGTTTGACTGTTTTGAAACACTTCGTCAAAATGACGCAGTTCCAGATCGGTGATTTCCTTGGCGGTATCCATGGCTCTCTGCCGGAACTTCATATGAGCGGCTGCGCCCAGCAGCTCCCCTTCTTCTGAAAAAATGCAGAACCGGTTAGCAACCGCGTAAGATTCCGCCTCGTCCCGGGTTTCTCCCTCACAATACGGCTGGATGTATACCCCTTGGCTGCCGTCTCCGCGGTGCCGCTGGGCGAGCACGTCGTACATGGATGTGGTCGTGATGACGGAACCGATGGGCTTTCCGATGACATCCTCCCGCTTCCGGGCCAGGAAATCGCAGTAATTCTGATTGATATCGGTGATGACGCCGTCCTTATCCACCACGATAAAACCATCTTCGGTCTTGTCCATGAATTCCTCGAAGATAAGCCGGTATCTGTGGTCCTCTGTCATAAGGTTCCCCCCCGCTGGTTTATCTATTTATACCATAAATCCGCTCCAGAAGCAAGAATGTTTGTGGAATTTTTGACACAGATTTCCCTGAATGACACACTTTCGGAAAAAATGAAGCATAAATCCGGGGACAGGCAGCATAAGGATAACTCGGTTTTTTCCGTAGAGCGGCAAGGCTTTTCGGCTCCGGACAGACAAGATAAAAAAGGAGGAACAGAAGCTGGCACGAAAAATGCAATAAACAGAGGGCGGAAGGAAGAGGCTTTAGCCCCGAACCGACAAGGAGGAATTACCATGCAGCTGAATGAAGACCAAAAGATGATCCAGGAGCTGGCTCGGAACTTTGCGGAGAGCGAGCTTGCGCCGATCGCGGCGGAGATTGACAAAGAGGAGCGGATCCCGAAGGAGATCATCGAGAAGATGGCGGAGATCGGC
>JAQXNP010000031.1 GCA_029098065.1 Clostridiales bacterium
GAGAAGATTTCTTTAGGATTGAAGTGCAATAGGGGCACTCTTCTCTATGATTAGCTTGCAGCCTTATGCGGCGATGTTTGCATTCGTTTTTTGATCGTATAGGCCTTAATACTGATAAATAGAGTCCTGTATCAACAAAAAGGTAAACGGGGTATCATCTCCTCAGGCGTGACTTCCTCCGACCCATTTACTTTTTAAACAGGAACAGCAAAATCGTAACCAAAGCTGACACCAGGGCGGCGATAGACAGCCAGACGTGGAAGTTCACATCATACCCCTGGGGATGGGTCTTCATCCACAGGCCGCAGATCAGCGCGCATACGATTAAGATAATGGATACAATTCCAAGTGCTTTCATCAGGTTTCCTCCTTGTTTTGCGTTGTGTAGGGATATTTGAGCTTCGCGATCTGATTGGCGCAGATGCCGGCGCAGACCATGAGAACCAGAAGCCAGAAGCCCAGTCTGGAGCGGCACTGATTGCCGTAGATCAGGCCCACCGGGGCCTGCACAAAAAGCGTCAGAGCCGCCATGTTCAGCAGCCTGTTTTGCGGTAATGTTCTGCCGGTGCGGGGCTCCTGGCCGGGAATTCCATGCGGATGATCTGATCCAGAAGCAGCCCGACGGTCAGCAGCAGGAACATGGTAAAGATGCCGTATCCCTCATAGTACCAGTCGGTGATGACCAATGCCGGAACGGCTGCCGCAAACGCGGCGATGGAAAGCACCCTCAGATTACTTTTCAATTTCTTCATCTCCTAAAAGCAAATCCAGCTGATCGTCGATCAGCTTTTGAAGTTCCCGGGGCTCACGCACATTGACCCCGGCATAAGCGCCGAAGTCCTTTGCCCGGTACAGGACGAGCTGCAAAAAGGAGACCAGCTCCAGGGCAATGACCTGGCAGGCCCGCTCGGTTTTCCGGCCTCCGAAATGGGCCGTGATATAGGGCAGAATCTGATACGGCATATCAAAGGGGGCCTGCAGCAGGACATAGGGAACAGACAGCCGGGTGATGGTCTCATACTGGAGCGTCACCTCGGACACATGGTACAAGAGCCGTTTCAACTGTTCCTTCGGGCTCAGGTGTTCTTCCTCCTGCGCGGCATACTGGCTGAACGCACCGGCGATGATCCCGTCAATAGTCAGCTTCAGCAGTTCGTCCTTTGACCCGAAGCAGTAGTTGATCATGGCCAGATTCACATTCGCCTGGCTAGCGATCTGCCGCGCCGTGATCTTTTCCGGATACGGGGATGTCAATAGGAGCTCCCTGGTGGCCGCCATCAACTGCTCTTTCGTATTTTCACTTGACATTTGTGTTCCTCCCTCTATCACGAATTAAGCATGTTTAATTCGTGTTTGATTATAGAACAGGGTGCGTCACAGTCAAGCATAAATCAGAAAATTTTTCTTGATGGAAAATACATAATGTATTATGGATTAACCGCGACAGGAGGTACCGTGATGGATCTGGAAGAGCTGGACCCGCGCTATGTGCCGTATGGCGCGCTGTCTGTTCTGGATAATCGTTTGCGGGCCTGCCAAAACAGTGCGTACCCCGACATGACCATGAAGCAGCATTTTTTGCTGGTATCAGTCAATCTGTTTGGGGATGACTTTCCGACGCTGAAGCAGGCGGGCGATCTGCTGGGCTGTTCCTATCAGAATGTGAAGCGCCCCTTGCCGGCCAGCTGGAGGCAACGGGCTACTTGCGCATTCTGGCGGACGCGGCGGGTAAGCGGAAGCTGCGTCTGGTTCCCACCTCGAAATTTCAGGAACTGGATGCCGGGAAAAACCATCTGGCGGAACAGTTCATGGATCGGCTGTACACCGATGTTTCGGAGGAGGATTTGAGAATCACGCTGAAAACGATTCAGAAAATGACAGGCAACATTACGGAGGATAACTGATGCTTTCATGGTGATTTCCTCCCTGTTCAGAGGTATATTACCCCACGATCTGCCGCGAAAGGATGAAATAAAACGAAAAAGAAGCGGGTAATCACTCGTTCTGATCGCCCCGGCCGCTGTCTGTGTTCCCCTGGACGTCATGAAAGAAAAGGGCTTTGTGTAGCCGACTTGATCGTGAACGACGGCCAGGTGACCAACCAGGATACCGAACGGCCTGATCTCACCACCGCCTCCGCCCTCCGGCTGTTGCTGGACAGAGCTGCCACGGTGGAGGAGGCTCTATCGCTGTTGGTGGAATATGCAGAGGAGACGCTTCCGCCTTTCCTGACTTTATTCCAGGCAGGGAACTGTCCGGAAACAATTCCTACGCGGAAATCAGGAACGGCGAGCTTGCTGCTTTGGACATTGAATGGGCACCATGAGTGAATCGGCAATGACAGGAGGACAACCCTATGGCAGCAATGGATGGGAATGGCTTTATTCATTGTTATGCTGGCCTGCGGGTTTGCCTGCATTATTTCCACAGCAGCGGGCCTGACCGGATGCGGAATCTATAAAAAACGAGCCAGGAAAGCGGTAAAACGCATCGTCAGGATATTACTATGGGTCGTGCTGATTGTCGGGATCGCCATTGCGGCGGTTCCCGCCATGTATCCTTTCCTTATTATTTCAAATTGGTAATATCGTTTGTACGATACCGGAAGCAGTTGTGTCATCGTTGGCCAACTGCCTGAGACGGGAAATTAAAATAATACCGGAGATAACGGCATCGGACACAACCGAACGTACATATTGGGATTCCAAGCCCAATACTAATGGAGAAAATGCGGGCTGCTTGACCACCCTGCGGAAGTGAAAGATTACGCATAACGTCGACGATCGAAGCACAAAAGGGCACCGCTTTTACATATCGGCTGCGTTATGCGTAATCAAAAAATAATGTTTTCAAGCGGATACGTTATACGTTGCACCTTGCCTTAAACCAGATCAGCATGTTTTTTCAAATTGTTGTTCTTTTCCCCCATTATCCGTAAGATTGATCAAACGGGAAATGGAGGAGAGAGCACACTGGCCAGGCCAAAAAAGCCCGCCCGGATGACATCAAAGGGCTGACGCTCGGCGTTGCTGACAAAAGCAGATCCATCTACAACAAAACCTACATGTTGGTCAAGCAGCTCCCCGCGTCCGCCTGTGAGAATGGGTTTATTGCCGCCAATCCCTGTCCGCTCCGCACAAAAGGGACATCCCGCGAAGGGACGCCAGGCGCTGACGAAAGAACAGGCGCCCCTCCTTCTGGTTGCGGTCAAGGTTCCCAAGGCGTATCTTTTGAAGCTCACCGGAGCGCGTTTTATGTGAGAAAATTTGGGCGAATTATGGGTTGACTTTTTCGCGATCGGTGCTATAATACAAACCAACATCAAAACCGATGAGCGAGAGAAGTAACTGGACAGGTTGTCTTTCAGAGAGTTGTGGGCGGTGGAATCACAGCGGCGGGACGGTCCGGCGAATGGACTCGCGAGGGCAGAGCGAACAGCGGTAGCTTAGTAGCGGCTGACGGGGAACGCACCCGTTATCAGAGCGGCGCGTATATGGTTGTACGCGGAAAGAGCGGGTGCTTTGCGCCAACTTGGGTGGTACCGCAGGATGAAAGTCTTGTCCCAATCTGGGGACGGGCTTTTTTTATTGCCTGAAAAGGAGTTTGATCATATGACAGTCTTTCGCAGACGATGGCGGGCTTTCTAATTTTTTATTTGCTGCCGCCAGTCAGAATTCAATTTAAACATAAGAGAAAGGGAGAGATCCTTTATGAAAAACCATCAGAAATTTACTTCCGCCGCTCTGGCCCTCACCATGACCCTGTCCCTGGCCGCCTGCGGCGGCGAATCCTCCGTGGAGTCCGCCGCTCCTGCGGAGAGCCAGGCCGCTGAAAGCCAGGCCGCTTCCACCGTCTACAAGATCGGTATCTGCAACTATGTGGATGACGCCTCCCTGAACCAGATCGTGGACAATATCCAGCAGCAGCTGGCCGCCATCGGAGAAAAGAACGGCGTCACCTTTGATATCGACTATGACAACTGCAACGCCGATGACGCTGTAATGGAGCAGATTATCGCAAACTTTATCGCGGATGACGTGAATCTGATGATCGGCGTAGCCACCCCCGTGGCCATGAAGATGCAGGCCGCCACGGAGGACAACCAGATCCCTGTGGTCTTTGCCGCGGTCTCCGATCCCGTGAGCGCAGGTCTGGTAGACAGTCTGGAGGCCCCCGGCGCCAACCTCACCGGAACCTCGGATTATCTGGACACCAACGCCGTTATGGACCTGATCTTTGCCGCCGATCCTAACGCATCCAAGATCGGCCTGCTGTATGACCAGGGCCAGGACTCCTCCGCCACGCCCATCGCCCACGCCAAAGAGTATCTGGAATCCAGGAACATTGAATATGTAGAGCGCACCGGCACCAACAACGAGGAGGTTCTTCTCGCCGCCCAGGCTCTGGTCGCCGATGGGGTGGACGCCGTCTTCACCCCCACCGACAATACCATCATGACCGCTGAGCTGTCCATCTATGAGACCTTCATCGATGCCGGCATCCCCCATTACACCGGTGCTGATTCCTTTGCTCTGAACGGCGCTTTCCTGGGCTACGGCGTAGATTACGCCAATCTGGGTGTGGAAACCGCCGACATGGTGGCCGATATCCTGCTGAACGGTGCCGATCCCGCCTCCACCCCCGTCAAGACCTTTGACAACGGTACCGCCACCGTGAACACGGAAACCTGTGAAGCCCTGGGTCTGGATTACGATACCGTCAAGGCTGCCTTCGCCCCCCTGTGCACTCAGGTGCTCAGCATCACCACTGCCGAAAGCTTCGATGACCTGAATCAGTAAACCTGTTCCCGCCATCCGCCGGGGGAGAGAGGCTGCCGCCTCTGTCCCCCGGACTTCTTGTGAGGAGGAGGATTTCATGACCTTGTCTCTCATCCAAACCGCACTGGAGCTGGGCCTGATCTGCTCGCTGACGACCCTTGCTCTCTTCTTGAGCTACTCCATGCTGAATATCTGTGATCTGTCCACCGACGGCTGCTTTACCCTGGGCGCCGCTGTGGGAGCGGTCATGGCTCTGGCCGGACATCCCATTCTGGCGATTCCCGCCGCCATGGCCGCCGGCATCTGCTCCGGCTTTCTCACCGCCCTGCTTCAGACCAAGATGGGCGTAAACAGCCTGCTGGCCGGCATCATCGTCAACACCGGGCTCTACTCCATCAATATCGCGGTGATGGGAGGTTCCTCTCTGCTGAATATGAACAAGACCGTCACCGTGTTCACTCTGACAAAGGACCTGCTGGCGGGCACGCCGCTGGCCGGTCAGTACAAGCTGGTGGTGTCTCTGGCGGCAGTGGCTCTGGTGATCCTCTTCCTGGTCCTCTTCCTGAATACCGAACTGGGACTGGCCATCCGGGCCACAGGCGACAATCCGGACATGGTCCGCTCCTCTTCCATCAACCCCGTTTTTACCACCATCGTGGGGCTTTGCATATCCAACGCGTTTACCGCCCTGTCCGGCTGCCTGCTGGCTCAGTCCCAGAAGTCGGTGAACATCGATATCGGCGGCGGTATGGTCACCATCGCCCTGGCCTCCCTGCTCATCGGCCGCACCCTCATCAGCCGGGGCGGTATTTTCCCCCGGGCGTTGAGTATGACGGCAGGCTCCTTTGTGTTCCGCCTTGTCTATACCATTGCCCTGCGGCTGGACATGCCCGCTTTCATGCTGAAACTGGTCTCCTCGGTCATTGTGATCCTGGCCATTTCCGGCCCCTACCTGAAAAGCCAGCTGCCTATGCTGCGGCGCCGTCTGGCCCAGGAACGGGAGGAGGATGACATATGCTGACCCTTTCACACCTCTCCAAAACCTTCAATGCCGGTACGGTAAATGAAAAGCAGGCGCTGTCCGATTTGTCCCTCCACCTGGAACCGGGGGATTTTGCCACCATTATCGGCTCCAACGGGGCGGGAAAATCAACCCTGTTCAATGCCATTGCCGGCAGCTTTTTCACCGATGCCGGCTCCATCACCCTGGCCGGAAAGAAGATCACCTTCCAGCCCGAGTACGTGCGGGCCAAGAGCATCGGCCGGCTCTTTCAGGACCCTCTCCGGGGAACAGCCCCCCACATGACCATTGAGGAAAATCTGGCTCTGGCCGCCAACCGGCGGGGCTGGTTCTCCCATGTGACCAAAGCGGACAAGGAGCATTTCCGGGACCGGCTGGCTCTGCTCGGCATGGGGCTGGAGGACCGGATGCGCCAGCCGGTGGGCCTGCTCTCCGGCGGCCAGCGTCAGGCGCTGACCCTGCTGATGACCACCTATCATCCGCCAAAGCTTCTTCTGCTGGATGAGCACACCGCGGCTCTGGACCCGGGCACAGCGGAGAAAGTCCTTCAGATCACCCGGGACGTGGTGACAGAGGGAAAAATCACCACTCTGATGGTCACCCACAATATGCACCAGGCACTGGAGCTGGGCAACCGCACTCTGATGATGGACGGCGGCCGTATCGTGTTGGACGTCAGGGGGGAAGAGCGCCGGAACATGAAGGTGGAAGACCTGCTGGCCCAGTTCAAAGTGGGGACGGGAAAGGAACTGGATAATGACCGGATTCTCCTGTCCTGACCCCTTAAATAAATACCATTTGTTTTATTTTATTTGAAAAATACGTTTTTATATCAAAATGGCCGCTCCGCACGGGGCGGCCATTTGTTTACTTTTCCGGCGGAGTCATCTGAACTGTACAGGGTTTTCCCATGTCCTCAGAGGAGCTTCCCTTGCGTTTTCCCACCGCCTGCGGTACAACAACAAAGTAACAAATCTTTGATCAGGAGGTGCTTTTCAGATGAAACATCTTATCCACCGCGTTCTGGCCGTCGGAACGGCGCTCACCCTGCTGGGCGGAACGCTCCCCGCATTTGCCGCGGAGTCCGGCGGAATGGCCGCTCAGCGGAACGGACAGGATCTGACCCTCCCCGCCGCTCAGATCCGTTCCAACCGCACCGTCGTTCCGGCGCAGGCTCTGGCCGATCTCCTGGGCGCCCAGCTCTCCGCCGGCCGTGACTCGGCCACCCTCACCCTGCGGGATGTCTCCGTCACCCTGACTGCCGGTTCTCCCACGGTCACTGTGGTCCGGGACGGCCAGACGGATTCCTTCTCCACTGATGTAGCCCCCTTTTCGGAAAACGGATCTCTCTATCTCCCCCTCCGGTCGGCCGCCCAGTCCCTGGGCTTCATTGTGGGGTGGGACGCGGACACCGCCACGGTCCTTCTGCGGACCCCGTCAGTCTGCTGGAGGAAGCCAGGGCCGGCAAATCCTTTACCCTGATGGAACAGTACGCGGCCTATTCTCAGAAGTACAGCGCAGGCATCTGGGACATGAGCGTGGATTTTGACGGCTCCATGTCCATGATGGGCGCCCCCATCACTTTGGAGGGCTCCGCCGCCGGCACCGTGGCCGACGCCACCCGGATGAGCATGGACATGGGCATGACCATGGACATGCTGGCTTTTATGGAATCCATGTATGCCATGGCCGCCGCAGAGGGCCAGACATCCGGATCCCTCTCCGCCGAGGACCAGGCCATGGCAGAGGCCCTGGCTGCCGAGGGGGTCTCCATGTCCCTCCGGGGAGACCTGGACAGCGGGACTCTTTACATGAACATGGTCTTTCCCGCGTCCTTCCAGGAAGAGGCCGGAATGGATCCCGATGTGTGGTACTCCATGGATTTGAACGCCTCTCTGGCGGAGATGAACATGGACTTCTCTCAGCTTGTGGAGCTGTCCAAATCTCCGGATCGTGACGGCCTGATCCAGCTTCTTCTGGGCAGTGCGGAACTCACCAGCGTCAGTGACTACGGCGAGATTCAGGCCGCGGTGAATGCCGTCGCGTCCGCTCTGGCCGATGAGTCTTTTGTCCGGAACGGCAGTGACTGCACCCTCGATCTCTCCCTCCCGCTCTCCGGGACCGGCTCCGCCCAGTCCACCTTTACTCTCACCACCAGGGGTGATGAGGTCGTGGGCTACCGCATGACCATCAGCATGGCTGAGGAATCCAAACTGGCCATGGATATGACCGTGTCCATGGACGAGGCCGACCAGATGGAGGCCCGGATCTCCATGAACATGATGGACGGCCTCATCGCCATGGAGCTGAACATGGCCGGCGGTTATGCCAGGGGCAGTGCCGCTCCCGAGACCCAGCCGCCCGCCGGCGCCGTCATAGTCCCGCTGGAGGACATGACAGCCTCCCTCCCCGAATAAGGAAATCTCCGCCTCTGTCAGGAGCCTGACCATGTGTCAGGCTCCTGATTTTAATGAAGGAAATCCTTTTCCGCTCCGCTTTTTGGCTGTCCCCCTCGCCTCCTCTGATGGTATCTCAAACCCAGCCGTCCGGCAAAGAGCTCACGTTCCGCCGGATTTTTTCGGAATAATCCCCACTTTTTTGTCTCAATTCACCAAAAAAGGTTTTTTTCATTGACAGTAGCCCCGGTTAGTGCTACCATGTTACCCATCAAGAAAATTCGACTTCACAGGTAGGAAAAGAGGCGTGCTGGGCATGGCGTACCGTTATGGAATGATGATGCGGGTGATGGACATGGCCATGATGCCGATGCCCGCGTTTCCCTGCGCTTCCGCACCTGAAGTCTTTCTCAGAAACCGGCCGGTCTGACCGGCAGCTCTGATCAACAGTGTGGGGAGCGGCAGGGCCGCTCCCCACTTTTGTTTTGTCTGTCAAAGAAAGAAGGATGTGCATGATCCAGCTTGACCATGTGAGCAAGACCTTCGGTGATTCTTCCCGGGAGGTTCACGCCGTCCGGGATGTGTCCCTGGATATTGCCGACGGCGAGATCTTCGGTATCATCGGCTACTCCGGTGCCGGGAAATCCACTCTGGTGCGGTGCATCAACCTGCTGGAGCGGCCCACTGCCGGCTCTGTGACCGTGGACGGGAAGGTATTGACCAGGATCGTCGACGGAAAAGAGACCGTGCGAATGCCGGAGCGGGAGCTCAGGCAGGAGCGCAAGAAGATTGGTATGATCTTCCAGCTGTTCAACCTGATGCCCTCCCGCACCGTGGCTCAGAATATCGCGTTCCCCCTGAAGGGAACCAGCCTCACCAAAGAGGAAACCGCCGCCAAGGTGACAGAGCTTCTGACGCTGGTGGGTCTGCCCGACAAGGCGGATGCCTACCCCTCCCAGCTCTCCGGCGGCCAGAAGCAGCGGGTGGCCATCGCCCGGGCCCTGGCCAGCGACCCCAAGGTTCTTTTGTGCGATGAGGCCACTTCCGCTCTGGATCCGCAAACCACCCGCTCCATTCTCCGCCTCATTCAGGACATCAACCGAAAAACCGGCATCACGGTGGTCATCATCACCCACGAGATGGCGGTCGTGAAGGACATCTGCCACCGGGTGGCGGTGATGGATGCCGGACAGGTGGTGGAGATGGGGGATGTATATTCCATCTTCTCCAATCCCCAGCAGCCTGTGACCCGCTCGTT
>JAQXNP010000032.1 GCA_029098065.1 Clostridiales bacterium
TCGACAAGTCCAATGTGAGCTACGTGATCCACTACAATATGCCCAAAAGTCTGGAGGCGTACTATCAGGAGGCGGGCCGGGCGGGCCGGGACGGGGAGCGGGCCGAGTGCATCCTTCTCTTTTCCCCCGGCGACATCCGAACGGCCCGGTTTCTGATTGACAACAGCCATGACAATGAGGAACTCACCCCCCGGGAGCGGGCGGAGGCCCGCCGCCGGGATTATGACCGGCTGGATGCCATGACGGCCTACTGCCGGACCCGGGACTGTCTCCGGGGGGTCATTCTGGATTATTTCGGGCAGCCCCATTCCCCCCGGTGCGGAACCTGCGGGAACTGTCTGGAGGGATATGAGCTGACGGATATCACGTCCCAGGCCCAGATGATCCTCTCCTGCATCGAGCGCATCCGGGTCAAGCTGGGATACTGTGTGGGGCCGGTGCTGGTGAGCCGGGTCCTCCGGGGCAGCCGGGACAAGCGGGTGCTGGAGCTGGGGCTGGACACCGTGACCACCTATGGGCTGATGCGGGAGACCCCGGGGGCCCGGGTGAAGGAGTATCTGGATTACCTGGAGGCTCAGGGCTACACCCGGGTGGACCCGGACCACGGCGCCCTCCGCATTACCCCCGCGGCCAGGGGAGTCCTCTTTCACGGGGAGCGGGTGTCCATGCCGCTGCCCCGGGAGACAAAAACGGCGGAGCGTGTCCGCCGGGCCAGGGGAGAGGCGGAACCCCTCACCGGGGAGGAAGAGCGCCTCTTTACCACCCTCAAGGACCTGCGGTACCGGCTGGCCCAGAAGGAGGGAGTGCCCCCCTTCGTCATCTTCTCCAACGCCTCCCTCCGGGACATGGCGGTGCGGAAGCCCCGCAGCATGGCGGCCTTTCTGCAGGTCTCCGGCGTGGGGGAGACAAAGGCCCGGAAATACGGCCCGGCCTTCCTGCCGGCCATTCAGGGCCAGGAGGAGTCCGCCAGATAAAGACACGTTCCATGGAAAGGAAAACAGATATGCTGATTCGGGAACCCGTTTATCATCAAGACTATCAGTGCCTGGCGGGGGACTGCCCCCACACCTGCTGCGCTTTGTGGGAGGTGCCTGTGGATCCGGACACCGCCGGATATTACCGGACCCTTCCGGGGGAACTGGGAGACCGGCTCCGTGCTGCCCTCCGGACGGACGAGGAGGGGGAGAACTGCTTTCAGCTCCGGGGCGGGACCTGCCCGTTTCTGGACGGAGAGGGGCTCTGTGAGATCCACTGCAGGCTGGGGCAGGAGCGCACCGGCCTGATCTGCCGCACCCATCCCCGGTTTCAGAATGACTTCGGCTTCCTGCGGGAGCGGGGGCTGTGCGCCTCCTGCCCCGCCTGTGCCGCGCTGGTGCTGTCCCACGATTTGAATTTTTTGGAATGGGAGGACGGGACGGCCCCGGAGGAGGCGGCCCCGGAGCTGCTGGGCCCGCTTCTGGAGGCCCGGGACACCGCGTTTTTTCTCCTGAGACAGCGCCGGTTTTCCGTGGCCCGGCGGCTCCAGGCCCTGCTCCTCTTCGCCAATGAGGTGCAGGTGCTGCTGGACCAGGAGGAGGGAAGTGTCCATGAGCTGTGCACAGTCTACCGGGAGGAATTTCCGCTGCTGGAGGAGTCCGGCTCTTCCCCCCGGCAGGAGGTCCGGAGCAGGGCCGTGTCTCTTCTGAAGAGGCTGGAGCCCCTTCAGCCCGGCTGGCGGGGAGAGCTGGACGCCCTGGCGGAGCGGTTGGAGCGGGGCGGGGACTTTCCGGCCCAGGACCCTGAGGCGCTGGAGCGGACGGCCTGTTATTTCCTCTACCGCCACTGGCTGCGGGGCGTATGGGACGGCGATGTGCTCTCCTGGGCGGAGCTGACAGTCCTCTCTGCCGCTGTGACGGCCCTACTGGCGGGAGAGGACTACCCCGGGGCGCTGCGGCGGTACTGTCTGGAGATCGAGCACTCCCAGCCCAATCTGGAGGCCCTTCAGGACGCCTTCTGGGATGAGTTCAGCCTGTCTGAGCTGCTGGTGCTGGCGGGAGGTGTGTCGTAATCCCATGGAGAAAAAACGGATCGGAGCCCTGGCCGGGGCCCTCCTTCTGTGCCTGACCCTGGCCGCCTGCCGGGAAATGGTGCCGGCGGAGGACGCCGGGCTCTCTCTGGAGGAGGTGCCGGACTACACCGGGGAACCCTGGGTGGAGCTGGAGAACGGCCAGCCTGATTTTTCCCCGGAAGACAGGACGGACACCGCCGCCTTTGAACAGTACAGCGAGCTGGATTATCTGGGCCGGTGCGGTCCCGCCTACGCCAACGTCTGCCCCGAGACCATGCCGGAGGAGGAGCGGGGAGAGATCGGGCAGATCAAGCCCTCGGGCTGGCATCTGGCCAAGTACGACTGTGTGGATGGCAAGTACCTCTACAACCGCTGCCACCTTATCGGCTATCAGCTCACCGGAGAGAACGCCAACGAGAAAAATCTCATCACCGGAACCCGATATCTGAATGTACAGGGAATGCTGCCCTTTGAGAATCAGGTGGCGGATTATGTGGAGGAGACGGGCAACCACGTGCTCTACCGGGTGACGCCGGTGTTTGACGGACTGGATCTGGTGGCCTCCGGCGTGGAGATGGAGGCCTGGTCGGTGGAGGATGAAGGAGCCGGGATCTGTTTCCACGTCTACGTCTACAACGTCCAGCCCGGAGTGGTTATCGACTACGCCACGGGAGAGAGTTGGGCGGAGGAGGAGCCGCCGGAGACTTCCGCCGAATCATTCCCCCGGCCGGAGAACACGCCCGCTCCGACCGGCGGCGGAAGCCCGGAGAGCCCTGCGCCTGCCGGGAGCGGAACGCCGTCGGAGACGCACTATGTGATCAACGTCAAATCGGGCCGGTTCCACCTGCCGGACTGCTCGGGGGCGGCCTCCATGAGTGAGAAAAACCGGGAGGACTTCACCGGCGACCGGCAGGAACTTCTGGACCGGGGACTGGTGCCCTGCGGCCAGTGCAAACCGTGAGAGAAAGGCGGAGAGAGCCATGCGCAAGCTGCTGATGTCCATCGGACCGGAACACGTTGCCCACATTCTGGATGGGAGCAAGAAATTTGAGTTCCGCCGCACCCTGTGCCGCCGGAAGGCGGAGGCCATCCTGCTCTATGCCACAGCGCCGGCAGGACTGGTGGTGGGGGAGGCCGAGATCCTCGGAACGGTGATGGGGACTCCGGAGGAGGTCTGGGCCCGCACCGGCCACGCCGCCGGCATCTCCCGGGCGGAGTTTGACCGCTATTTTGCGGGAAAAGAACGGGCGGGGGCCTATGTTCTGGGGCGGACAACGCGGTTTTCCCGCCCCAGGACGCTGGCGGAATACGGAGTGTCCCGTCCCCCACAGAGTTTTTTGTACGTTGAGGAACCAGAACGGAATTAAAAATAATGAAAATCAAAGGGAAATTACAAATAACTATGGCGCAAATTGGGTTTTTTTGATATAATAAGTCAGTTCAAATTTGGCGCAGCCCTCAGCGGGCCTGCCGATGAAGGAAGGACCTGAATATGCCCATCAAGGAAAACGTACAGGCGGCCCTGATCAAATCCGCCTACGCTTATCTGGATAAGGATCCGGAAAGCAATATCCCCAAGCTGCTGGATCTGGCCGACAAAGTTGACTCCGGCGCGTTTCAAAGCGCTTTGGCCGTGGTCCGCAAGGAACTCACGGATAAGGACAGCAACTGGTATAAACTGGTGCTCAGCCTGTGGAGTGATATCGACGCCGGTGTCCGCAAGCGTCTGTTTGAAAACTTCGTGATCAACGCGGTCCTCAAGTGGGCCCCCCGGCGTGACGCGGCAGAAAAGCAATATAACTGCAATGTGCCCTGGGCGATTTTGATGGACCCCACTTCCGCCTGTAACCTCCACTGTACCGGCTGCTGGGCCGCGGAGTACGGCGACAAGCTGAACATGGATCTGGACACCCTGGACTCCATTATCCGCCAGGCCAAGGAACTGGGCGTCCACATGTTCCTCTACTCCGGCGGTGAGCCTCTGGTGCGGAAGAAGGACATCATCACCCTGTGTGAAAAGCACTCCGACTGTGTGTTCACCTGCTTCACCAACGGCACCCTCATTGACGAGGCCTTTGCCGACGAGATGCTGCGGGTGGGCAACTTCGTCCCCGGCATCAGCGTGGAGGGCTTTGAGGAGGCCACTGATTTCCGCCGGGGCAAGGGTACCTACGCCAAGGTGGAGAAGGCCATGAAGATTCTCCATGAGAAGAAACTGCCCTTCGGCGTCTCCTGCTGCTACACCTCTCAGAACTATCAGTCCATCGGCAGCGAGGAGTACTTCGACTGGCTGGTCAACATGGGGGCCAAGTTCTGCTGGCTGTTTACTTATATGCCCGTGGGCAACGGCGCCCCCACCGACCTGATGGTCACCGCCGAGCAGCGGGAGTACATGTACCACAAGGTGCGGGGTTACCGCAAGACCAAGCCGATCTTTACCATGGACTTCTGGAATGACGGCGATTACGTGGGCGGCTGCATCGCCGGCGGACGGGATTATCTCCACATCAACGCCAACGGCGATATCGAGCCCTGCGCTTTTATCCACTACTCCGATTCCAACATCCATGAGAAGACTCTGCTCCAGGCCTTCCAGTCCCCTCTGTTCATGGCCTACCGGAAGGGACAGCCCTTCAGCGACAACCTGTACCGGCCCTGCCCTCTGCTGGATAATCCGGGGGCGCTGTCGGGCATGGTGGACGCCTCCGGCGCCCACTCCACCGACCTTCAGGCTCCCGAGGATGTCCATAAGCTCTCCGACAAATGCACGGAGAAGGCCGAGGGGTGGAAGCCTACGGCGGATAAGCTCTGGGAAGCGCACTGCTGCCAGTGCCGGCAGCGTTCTCAGGAGGAAAAGTAAACCCCTTGAACAGAAAGAGCTGCCACAGGGTCCCGTGGCGGCTCTTCTTTTCCAGGTGTTATAGAGGCCCGCGGAGGAGAATCCGACTCCGTCCAACGGTCCAGGAGGCAAGACTATGTACGACAGCGACTACAAATATATTTTTTCAGAAATGCTCCGGATGTCCGATGACGGATTCATTGTTGTGGACAAAGAGGGCATTGTCGTCGATATCAATGAACTCTACTGCCAGTTTCTCGGAAAGGCCCATGATGATATCGTGGGCCGGCCCATCACGGATACGATCCCCAATTCCAAAATGGTGGACATTGTGACCAAGGGATACCGGGAAGAACTGGCCTTTCACAAGTTTGTCCCCGGCTTTGTACGGGATGCCGACAATGACTTCGTGCTGGTGAGCCGCTCCTGCGTGCTGAACGGCAGCGGCCAGGCGGTGGCCGGCGTGGCGCAGGTCCACTTCCGCCAGCAGGCCGTCCAGGTGGCCAAGCGGATGACCAAAGCCTACAACGAGCTGGAATTCTACAAAGAGCAGTATTCCAACATGGATGACCACCAGTATACATTCCGCAACATCGTAGGCAGCAGCAAGATCTATCAGGAGCGCATCCGGGAGGGACTCCAGGCCGCCAAGACCAACTTCCCCGTCCTGCTGACCGGGGAGACCGGTACCGGCAAGGAGGTCTTTGCCCGGGCGATCCACAACACCTCCAGCCGCGCGGACAAACCCATGGTGAGCATCAACTGCGCCGCCATCCCCGCCGACCTGCTGGAATCGGAGCTCTTCGGCTACGAGGAGGGCGCCTTCACCGGGGCGAAAAAGGGCGGAAAAAAGGGAAAGTTCCAGCTGGCTGACGGCGGCACCATCTTTCTGGACGAGATCGGAGACATGCCCCTGATGATGCAGGCCAAGCTCCTCCGGGTACTCCAGGAGAAGGAGATCGATCCGGTGGGCGGCCGGGGGCCCATCCCCATCGACGTGCGGGTCATCTCGGCCACCCGGCGGGATCTGTCCTCCATGATCCGCAGCGGAGAGTTCCGGGAAGACCTCTATTACCGCCTCAACGTCATCAACATTGAGATGAGCCCTCTCCGGGACCGCCGGGAGGATATTCCCGAACTGGCGGACTATTTCCTGGCCCGGCTGAACAACGAGTACAAGCAGTCGGTGACCTTTCAGCCCCATGTCATCGAGAGCTTCTGCCGCTATAACTGGCCGGGCAACCTCCGGGAGCTGGACAACGTGATCAAGGGGGCCTATGCCACCTGTGACGGATTTACCATTGAGCCGGGGGACCTGCCCAGCAAGTTCCATGTGGAAGATTTTGATCCCGAGGGCGCTCAGAGCGCCGAAGTCCGGGCTCTGAGCACATTGCCCGATGAGATGGACGAAACGGCGGGGCTGATGCGGCCGATTCCCATGAAAGAGCGGCTGGAACGCATTGAATATTCAATGATCCAAAAATCGTACGAGCGCTTCAAAAGTGTGAGGAAAGCGGCGGATTATCTGGGCATGAGCATGGCCACGTTTGTCAGAAAAAAGAATTCCTATGCCGAAAAATACGGAAATGAGACGAATGAGTAGTTTCGTTTTTGTGCAAAAACACGAAAACGAAAAAAGACTTGTGCAAGCACCTCAAACGATTCAAAAGTAAATCGCTCCAAAAATAGAACGGCCCTGCCACATGTTCCGAAAATGGAACGCACGGCGGGGCCAATTTTTTTGATACCGAATTAAAAAATGAGATGGTTTCAGGAGGAAATCCGCGGATTCTCTTTTCAAAAAATGCGCGAAAAAATTTTTTTAAAAATTTTTTCGAAATTTGACGAACACTGGCACGCATTATGCAATGAAAACTAGGTGTTCACACAAAGTCCGATGAGAAATCGGACCGAGCCGTGTTAAAGACTAAAAGAGAAGGGATGAAAAAGTATGAGCGAGAAAATCAAAGAACTGGCCGGCAAGCTCGAGAACATCAGAGTTGAGCAGGAGGGCGCGATGGTCATAGTGACCATGGCCCGCCCCAAGGCCATGAACGCCCTGAACAATCAGACCCTGGATGAACTGGAAGCCATCGTGGATACCGTGGCCGTGGAGAGCGACATCCTGGGCGTCATCATCACCGGCGAGGGCAAGGCCTTCGTGGCCGGCGCCGACATCAGCCAGATGAACGGCTACGGCGCTGAGGAAGGCCGCAACTACGCCGACAAGGCGCAGGGCATCTTCAGCAAGATCGAGAACCTGGAGAAGCCCGTCATCGCCGCGGTCAACGGCTACGCCCTGGGCGGCGGCTGCGAGCTGTCCATGAGCTGCGACATCCGCATCGCCTCCGACAAGGCCGTCTTCGGTCAGCCCGAGGTCAACCTGGGCCTGGTCCCCTGCTTCGGCGGCACCCAGCGCCTGAGCCGTCTGGTGGGCACCGGCATCGCCAAGGAGCTCATCTTCACCGCCCGTCAGATCAAGGCCGAGGAGGCCAAGGAGATCGGCCTGGCCAACAAGGTCGTCCCCGCCGACTCCCTGATGGACGAGGCCAAGGCCATGATGTCCACCATCCTGACCAAGGCGCCCATCGCCGTGCGCTATGCCAAGGTCGCCGTCAACAAGGGCGTCAACCTGGATCTGGCCAACGGCCTGGAGCTGGAGAAGGACGTGGCCGCTCTGGCGTTCGCTTCCGACGATGCCAAGGAAGGCACTTCCGCGTTCCTGGCCAAGCGCCCCGCGCAGTTCCAGAACAAGTAATTTTGACGAAGCCATGACAGGACCGCGCAGTCCCGCGCGGTTCCGAGAAATTAGAGAGTGGAGGAAAACAAATGTCTGATATGATCGGCCTAATCGGCCTAATTGCGGCATTCGCCCTACTGATGTGGATGATCATGAAGGGCTTCAACATCTACCTGACGGTGTTTGCCTGTACTCTGGTGGTGGCGCTCACCAGCCAGATGAACGTCTACGAAGCTTACAAGGTCCACTTTATGACCGGCTTTACCAACTTCTTCAAGAACAACTTCCTGATCTTCCTGACCGGTACCCTGCTGGCCAAGGCCATGGATATCACCGGCGCGGCCAAGTCCATCGCAAAAGCCATCATCAAGATCATGGGTACCAAATGGGCCTTCGTCTCCGTGCCTCTGGCCTGCGCCATTCTGTGCTACGGCGGCGTCACCGCCTTCGTGTGCTCCTTCGGCGTTATCTCCATCGCCCTGCAGGTGTGGGAGGCCGCTGACCTGCCCCGCCGTGCCATCCCCGGCGCCCTGTGCTTCGGCTGCTCCACCTTCGCCATGATCGCCCCGGGCGCTGTCCAGATCCACAACAACGTGCCCGCCACCAACCTGGGCACCACCTACATGGCCGGCGCTGTCAATGGTTTCATCTCCTGCGGCTTCATGCTGATTGCCGGCATGATCTACCTGAAGTTCTGGCTGGATCGGGCCAAGAAGCGCGGCGAGCACTTCGTGGCCAAGGAAGGCGACGATATGGGTTCTGCCGATGAGGTTCTGCCCAATCCCATCGTGGCTCTGCTGCCCCTGGTTATCACCATCATCCTGGTGAACCTCAAGGTCGGCTCCTTCTCCTGCCCCCCCGAGGCCGGCGTGCTGGCCGGTGCTGTGTCCGCCGTACTTCTCATGAACAAGTACGTGGATATGAAGAGCATTCCCCAGGTGTTTGCTGACGCGGCTGCCATGGCCATTGTCTCCTGCACCAACACCTGCGCCGTCAACGGCTTCGGCGGCGTAGTTTCCAACAGCCCCGTGTTCTCCATCATCACCAATGCGGTGGTTGGCCTGCCCGGCCTGTTCGGCCTGCTGATCGGCACCAACATCATCTGCGGTATCTGCGGCTCCGCTTCCGGCGGCCTGGGCATCGCGGTGCCTATCCTGGGGCCTGCCTACGTCAATGCGGGTATCTCTCCCGCCGCTGTCCACCGCGTAATGGCTCTGTCCTCCTCCGCGCTGGACTCCCTGCCCCACAACGGTTACATCGTCACCGTTACCAACGGCCTGTGCCGCGAGACCCACAAGGATTCCTACGGTCTGACGTTCGTCCTCACCGTGGTTATCCCCTTCATCGGCGCTCTCATCGGCACCGTGCTGTTCACCGTGTTCCCCAACCTGCCCTGATGATTGGAATCAGGATTATTTGACTAACGCAGTTTTCCATCAAGACCCGTTCAGCGGTGCGGCGTTACCTCCACGGAACCTTCCACCGTCAGCCGCACCGCTGGACCTAAGGGCTTTCACTGATTGATAATGGATTCATGGATACCAAGAAAGGAGCTTTCCCCTATGTTTAAACCTCTTGAGGGTGTTAAAGTCATTGATCTGACCTACTTTGTAGCCGGCCCCGGCGCTGCCCGGATCCTGGCCGACTGGGGCGCCGACGTCATCAAGGTCGAGCCCAGCTTCGGCGATCCCGGACGCGGCACCGGCGCCACCATGTCCTGCCCGACCCAGCCCGACTGCAACCCCTTCTACACTGCCTATAACGCCAACAAGCGGGGCATGTCCCTGAACCTGAAGAGCGAAGAGGGCAAGGCCATTCTGGACAAAATGCTGGAGACCGCCGACGTCTTCGTGTCCAGCTACCGCACCGGCGCTCTGAAGCGTCTGGGCCTGGACTATGAGTCCATGAGCAAGAAGCATCCCCACATCATCTGGGCGCAGATCAACGGCTTCGGCGACTTCGGTCCCGCCAAGGACAACGCCGGCTTCGATACCGTGGCCTTCTGGGCCCGCTCCGGCGCCATGATCGATCTGACCGAGAAGAATACCAGCCCCATCAACCCCCTCATCGGTTTCGGCGACGCCACCACCTCCTGCTCCCTGTCCGGCGGCATCTGCGCGGCCCTCTATCAGAAGGCCAAGACCGGCAAGGGCTGCAAGGTCATGGTTTCCCTGTTCTCCCAGGCCATCTGGAGCGAGAGCGCCGGCATGGTCTCTACCCAGTACGGCGACGAGTATCCCAAGAGCCGTCTGAATCCCGGTTCCCCCGTCATGGATACCTACAAGAGCTCTGATGACAAGTGGTTCTACATGAGCATCCTGGAGCCTGACCGCTACAACAACGCCCTCTTCAAGGAACTGGGCCGGGAGGATCTGGTGGATCACCCCGACTACTCCACCGCCGCCGCCTCCAAGGCTCACAGCGCTGAGCTGGTGGAGATCCTGGCCGCGGAGTTCGCCAAGCACACCATGGAGGAGATCGAGGGCATGTTTGCCCGGGCCGACATCGCCTACGACCACGTGCAGCACATCAAGGAGGTCCTGGACGATCCCCAGGCGCTGGAGAACATGTACATCGTGCCCGTGAAGAACAACGACGGCACCGTCACCAAGCAGCCCATGTCCCCCATCCGCTTCGCGCTCACCGAGCCCAAGACCATCGAGGATATCGCCCCCACCGTGGACCGTCAGGCGCCCCGTATCGGCCAGCACACCGTGGAGATCCTGAAGGAGTACGGCTATTCCGACGCTGAGATCGAGAAGTTCCTGGCCGACAAGGTCGTGACTGCGGACAAGGCGTAATCATTTCATATCGCGTAGCCGCGTGTAGTGTAATCGAAGGAGGCTTATACTTATGCAGCTGAATGAAGACCAAAAGATGATCCAGGAGCTGGCTCGGAACTTTGCGGAGAGCGAGCTTGCGCCGATCGCGGCGGAGATTGACAAAGAGGAGCGGATCCCGAAGGAGATCATCGAGAAGATGGCGGAGATCGGC
>JAQXNP010000033.1 GCA_029098065.1 Clostridiales bacterium
TGGAGAGCAAGCGGGTGGCCGCCCATCAGCTGGGGGGCAGCGCTCCCGAGCTCATCCGCCATTATATGGAACTGCGGGGCATCGGCGTGGTGGATATCCGGCGGCTGTTCGGCGTGGCCGCCGTCAAGGACGAGACGGATATCGACCTGGTGGTGAATCTGGAACAGTGGCGGGACGGCGCCATGTATGACCGACTGGGTCTGGAGGAGCTGACCACCACCATCCTGGATGTGGAGATCCCGGCGGTGACGATCCCGGTGAAGCCCGGGCGGAACCTGGCGGTGATCCTGGAAGTGGCGGCCATGAACAACCGCCACAAGAAAATGGGCTACAACGCGGCCAAGGCTTTCACCGAGCAGATCGACCGCCATTTCGACGAGGCGATGGCGGCTCAGCGGGAAGAGATCTGAGCGAAACAGAACGGGATGGCTGACAGGAGGGAAATGAGAAAATGGCATTTTTATCTGTGCCCTTTTTCTGCTTTTTCCCTGTCGCCGTCCTGCTTTATTTCCGCCTGCCCCAGCGGGGAAGGAATCTCTGGCTGCTGCTGGCCAGCTGGTTTTTCTACCTGTGCGCCAAGCCCGTCTATCTGACGCTGCTTCTTTTTGTCATCGCCTCCACCTACGGGGCGGGACGGATCCTGGAGGTCCGGAAAAGCCGGGTCGTGCTGGCGGGCTGTCTGGTGCTGGAGACATGCCTGCTCTTTTTCTTCAAATATGTCAATTTTGCCCTCTCCTTGGCCGGAGGGGCGCTGAGGGCGCTGGGCTTTGACTGTTCCGCTCCGGTTCTGGAGATCGTCCTCCCGGTGGGCATCTCCTTTTATCTGTTTCAAGCGATGGGCTATGTCATCGATGTCTATCGGGGTGAGATTCCCGCCGAGCGGGATCCTGTGATCTATGCCCTGTTTCTCTCCTTCTTTCCCCAGGTGGTATCCGGACCCATCGGCCGGGGAGGCGAGCTGCTGCCCCAGTTCCGGACCGGGCATCCCTTTGACTGGGACAAGTTCCGGACGGGGCTGCTTCGCTTTTTGTGGGGGGCTTTTAAAAAGCTGGTGCTGGCGGACCGGCTGGCCGTGCTGGTCACCACCGTCTACGCCGCGCCGGAGACGTTCGGAGCGCTTCAGCTGATGGGGGCGGCCGTGGCCTTTTCTTTTCAGATCTACTGTGACTTCTCCGGTTATACGGACATGGCCCTCGGCGTGGCCGGCAGTATGGGCTTTACCCTGCGGGAGAATTTTCGGACGCCCTATTTCGCCCGTTCTATCGCGGACTTCTGGCGGCGCTGGCATATCTCTCTGACCTCCTGGTTCCGGGATTATCTGTACATACCGCTGGGCGGCTCCCGGGCGGGAGCGGGGCGGAAATACCGGAATATCCTGATCGTATTTGCCGTCAGCGGCCTGTGGCACGGCGCCGCCATGACTTTTGTGGTATGGGGACTGCTCAATGGACTGTATCAGATCGCGGGGGCGCTGACCGCCCCGGCCCGGGACAGGCTTTGGCGGACGCTGGGACTGGGGGAGGAGAGCCGTTTCCGGAAGCTGGTTCAGACCGCGGTCACTTTTGTACTGACGACTGTCGCCTGGGTTTTCTTTCAGGCGGAGAGCCTCTCCAACGCCCTGGCGGTGTTGAGCGGCATGCTTCACGGCCCGCTGTGGGTCTATCAAAGCATTGGGCTGGACCGCTGGGAACTGCTGGTGGCCCTGGCGGGGCTGCTGGTCCTGTTCTGGGTGGATCTGCGCTCTCTCCGGGAGAATTTGGCCGCCCGCTGGCTGGCCGCTCCCCGGCCGGTGCGCTGGCTGGTGCTCTGGGTGCTGCTGTTCGCCTGCCTGATCTTCGGCAGCTATGGGACAGGCTATGACGCGCAGTCGTTTCTTTACGGCTTCAGCTTTTAGGAGGGGGGAGATCATACTTGCGGACAGCGCACAAGGGGCGGGAGGCCGTCTATGCCGTGGTGTTTCTGCTGCTGACGGCCTTTCTGATTCACTTTGCCGCCGGTGTACTGAGGCCCGGACAGAACAGCTACGGCTCCACCTGGAACGCATTTCTGTCCGAACCGGAGGACAGCCTGGACGTCATCTATCTGGGCAGCTCTTACGCCTACTGCGACGTCAATCCCGCTCTGGTCTATAAGAGCTCCGGCCTTACCGGCTACGTGATGGCCGGATCAGAGCAGCCCCTTTCCATCACTTACTGGTATCTGCGTGAGATCTTCCGGACCCAGTCCCCGTCGGCGGTGGTGCTGGAGGCGACCTCTCTTTTTTTCGCACAGTATCAGAACTATACCCAGCAGAACGTAAGCCAGATGCCCCCATCGCTGAATAAGCTGGGGGCCATCTTCACCGCTTCCGAGCCGGAACTACGGAAGGGACTGCTGTTCGATCTGTATTTTTACCACAGCCGGTGGAAAGAGCTTGGCCCCGGAGATGTGGAGAAAGCGCTTCCCATCGATCATCGGGACGAGCGGAAAGGCTATACTCCAGTCCGGGGTGTGCAGGATGGGGTGGGAGAGGAACCCTATATTGCCGACCGCCAGATATCAGAGGAAGATTATGCGGCCAATCTGGAGTGGCTGGGAAAGATCATGTCCCTGTGCCGGGAGCACGGCGCTCAGATGATCCTGACGGTCCATCCCAGCTATACCCGCTGCCGGGCGGAGACCTACGCCCGGATCGGGGAAGAGGCCAAAGCCATGGACCCGGACGTGATCTTCTGCGACTGGAGCGATTCCTTTGAAGAGATCGGCCTGGTCCCGACAAAGCACCTGTATGACGGCGGACATCTGAACCGGGAGGGGGCGGCCGTTTTCTCCGCCTGGCTGGGCCGGGAGCTGACCGGGGAGCTGGGGCTGAAGCCCCGCACGCAGAGCGAGGAAAACGCTGCGGCCTGGCGGGAAGCTGTCAACGCCTGGGAAGAGAACCTCTCCGCATAACCGGAAACAGGCCGGGGTTCCGGCCTGTTTCCGCGCGTTTGCCGTGAGGACGGGGGACCGGGGAAAAATTCTGCCGAAGGCGGAAAAAAACCTTGCCTTTCGGGAAAAATTGTGGTAAACTACTACAGCCTGTGGCAAGAACACACACCCCAGGGATGGCGGCCTTGTGTCCGGAACGGATAGGCCTGGTCCAGATGACCGGGGTGGCGGCACAACAAAAAAGGAGGAAATCAAACTATGGCAGTCGTATCTATGAAGCAGCTTCTGGAGGCCGGTGTCCACTTCGGTCACCAGACCCGTCGGTGGAACCCCAAGATGGCCACCTACATTTACACCGAGCGCAACGGTATCTATATCGTTGACCTGCAGAAGACCGTGAAGAAGCTGGAGGAGGCTTATAAC
>JAQXNP010000034.1 GCA_029098065.1 Clostridiales bacterium
GGGCCGTGCGGTGTGGGTAAACTTCTCCAGAGCGGCGGCGTCCAGCAGGGCGCTCTTGTCCAGATGCAGGTCCCGGGCGGCCAGAGCGGCGCCGAAGGCTCCCATGAGTCCGGCGATGGTGGGCCGGATGACATCCCGGCCCAGTTCCTGCTCGAAGGCCCGGAGAACGGCGTCATTGAGGAAGGTGCCGCCCTGGACCACAATGTGCCGGCCCAGATCATCGGCGGAGGCCGCCCGGATGACCTTGTAGACGGCGTTTTTCACGATGGAGATGGACAGGCCGGCGGAGATATCCTCCACGCTGGCGCCGTCCTTCTGGGCCTGTTTTACCGAGGAGTTCATGAACACGGTGCACCGGGAGCCCAGATTCACCGGGTGGGGGGAAAAGAGGCCCAGCTTGGAGAAGGTAGCGATGTCATAGCCCAGAGCCTTGGCAAAGGTTTCAATAAAGGAACCGCAGCCGGAGGAGCAGGCCTCGTTGAGCATGATGGAGTCCACCGCGCCGTTGCGGATCTTGAAGCACTTCATATCCTGGCCGCCGATGTCGATGATGAAGTCCACGTCGGGATTGAAATGGGCGGCGGCGTTATAATGGGCCATGGTCTCCACCAGGCCCATGTCGCACCGGAAAGCGTTCTTGATGAGGTCCTCGCCGTAGCCGGTGACAGCGGAGCCCTTAATGGTCACCCGGTCGCCGCAGGCCTTGTAGATCTCCTTCAGCTGTTCCAGAACGATGGCCACAGGATTGCCCTGGTTGGAGTGGTCATAGCTGTAAAGGATACCGCCCTGCGGGTCAATGAGGACCATCTTGGTGGTGGTGGAACCTGCGTCGATACCCAGCCAGGCATCTCCGGAATAGGAGGCCAGGTCAGCCTCAGGGGGGTGGTTGGAATTGTGCCTGGCCAGGAAGGCGTCATACTCAGCCTGGTCAGTGAAGAGAGGCGGCATGGTATCCAGCGTACTGGTGGCGTCCACGCTCTCCTCCAGCAGCCGCAGGCACTCCTCAAAGGGGCGGGCGGCGTAATCGGTGGAGCAGAGGGCGGCGCCCATGGCGGCGAAACAGTCGCCGTCGGCGGGGAAGACCGCGTGTTCCTCATCCAGATGGAGCGTCTCCACGAACCGCTCCCGGAGGCCTTTCAGGAAATGGAGCGGGCCGCCCAGGAAGACAATCTTGCCCTTCAGTTCCCGGCCCTGGGTGAGGCCGGCCACGGTCTGGTCCACCACCGCCTGGAAGATGGAGGCGGCGATATCCTCCTTCCGCCCACCCTGGTTGAGGATGGGCTGGATATCGCTTTTGGCGAACACGCCGCAGCGGGAGGCGATGGGATAGATCTTCTCATGCTTCAGGGACAGCTCGTCCAGCTCGTCGATGGTGACGTTGAGCAGAGAGGCCATCTGGTCGATGAAGGCCCCGGTGCCGCCGGCGCAGGAGCCGTTCATCCGCTCTTCCAGCGCCCCGCCGAAAAAGATGATCTTGGCGTCCTCGCCGCCCAGCTCGATGACCGCGTCGGTGCCGGGAACATAGGTGTTGACGGCGGCGGCGGTGGCGTAGACCTCCTGAACAAAGTCGATGCCGCTGGCCTTGCTGACACCCAGGCCGGCGGAGCCGGTGATCACCATATGTACGTTTTTTCCGGAGAGCATATCCCGGATGGACCGAAGGGTCTCGGCGGCCCGCTCCCGGGTTTTGGAATAGTGCCGCTCGTAGGAGCGGAAAAGGAGTTCATTCTGTTCACCCAGCACCACCACTTTGACGGTGGTGGAGCCGATGTCGATCCCGACACGAAGATTCATAGATACACCTCTGATCAGGGTTTGCCCATAATTAGTTAGTGTATATTGTACCGCAATTCAGGACGGTTGACAACTGTTATTTCCTGCGGATTCAGGAGGAAAGCGACAGGGAGCGGTCTGTTCGGCTGTCGGAAAATCGGGAAGAAGGGTTGACATTTTCTTTACCGGTGTTATAATAGCACGTGTAGTTTAGCGCCACAAAGTGCTAAAGTGTAATGGAGGAACTTGAAATGAAAAATCGGAAAATCATTGCTCTGGGGCTTTCCGCCGCCCTGACTCTGTCCCTGGCCGCCTGCGGAGGCGGCAATACCGCCGAATCCGAGGCTCCGTCCGAATCCGCCGCTGTAGAGAGCGCCGAGAGCGGGAAGACCTATACCGTCGGCATCTGCCAGCTGGTCCAGCACGAGGCGCTGGACGCTGCCACTCAGGGCTTCAAGGATGCCCTGACCGAGGAACTGGGCGATTCTGTCAAGTTTGATGAGCAGAACGCCTCCGGTGATGCTCCCACCTGCGCCACGATCGTCAACGGCTTTGTCTCCGACGGGGTCGATCTGATCCTTGCCAACGCCACCGCGCCGCTCCAGGCCGCTGCTTCCGCCACGGACAGCATCCCCGTCCTGGGCACCTCTGTCACGGACTATGCCACCGCTCTGGAGATCTCTGACTGGACTGGCACCGTTGGCGGCAATGTCTCCGGCACTTCCGATCTGGCCCCTCTGGATCAGCAGGCCGCGATGATCCAGGAGATGTTCCCCGATGCGAAGAATATCGGCATGCTCTACTGCTCTGGTGAGCCCAACTCCATCTATCAGGTGGATACCATCACAAAGTACCTGACCGATATGGGCTATACCTGCTCCAACTTCGCTTTTACCGACTCCAACGATGTCGCCTCTGTGGCTCAGGCCGCCTGTGACGCCTCTGACGTGATCTACATCCCCACCGATAACACCGCCGCTTCCAATACGGAGGCAATTGCCAATGTGGTCATCCCCGCCAAGGTTCCCGTCATGGCCGGCGAAGAGGGCATCTGCAAAGGCTGCGGCGTGGTGACTCTGTCCATCAGCTACTATGATCTGGGCGTCACCTCGGGCAAGATGGCCGCCAAGATCCTGACTGGCGAGGCTGACATTTCTTCCATGCCGGTGGAGTACGCTCCCACGGTTACCAAGAAGTACAACGCCGCCAACTGCGAGGCTCTGGGCATCACCGCTCCGGAGGGATACGAAGCGATCGCGGCTGATTGATTCGTGGAATCCGGTCTTACGGAGAAGATGTAAAAAGAACAGCGGAAAAGGACTTCCCTTTTCCGCTGTTCTTTGCTATAATGAAAACAAGTACGCCCTTTTTTGCAAATAGTCAAAATGTTGTTTGGGGGAATCACAATGGGCTTTTTATCCGCGCTGCTGAACTCCCTGCCGGGAGCAGTAGCCCAGGGACTGGTATGGGGCATTATGGCCATCGGCGTATATATTACCTTTCGCATTTTGGACGTAGCGGACCTGACCGTGGACGGCTCCATCGCCACCGGAGGCGCGGTGGTTGTCATGCTGATTCGCGGAGGCTGTAATGTGTGGCTGGCACTGCTGTGCGCGTTCCTGGCCGGGATGCTGGCCGGAATGGTGACAGGGCTGTTCCACACTCTTTGCGGAATTCCCGCCATTCTGTCCGGTATTTTGACCCAGCTGTCTCTTTATTCCATCAACCTCCGGATTCTGGGGGCGGCCAATCAGGCGATCAGTGTGGACAAGTACGATCTGCTGGTCTCCCAGCGGTTTGTCCGTATGCTGGACGGAAGTAATCCGCTTGTTCTGCTGGTCATTATTTCTGTGGTCGTAATTGCCATCTTGTATTGGTTTTTCGGCACAGAACTGGGCTCCGCCCTGCGGGCTACCGGGTCCAATGAGAATATGGCGCGGGCGCAGGGAATCAACACGAACTTTACAAAGGTTCTGGGCCTCATGCTTTCCAACGGCATGGTGGCCGTGGCCGGCGGGCTTTTGGCCCAGTACCAGGGTTTTGCCGATGTAAAAATGGGCCAGGGTGCTATCGTCATCGGCCTGGCCGCCGTTATCATCGGCGAAGTCATATTCGGCCGCATTTTCCGCAATTTCGCCCTCAAGCTCCTCAGCGTCAGCCTGGGCGCGGTGATTTACTATATGGTGATCCAGATCGTCCTGCGGCTGGGCCTGAATACGGACGATCTGAAGCTGCTTACTGCCGTGGTCGTGGCGATTTTCCTTGCGGTTCCGTACTGGAAGCAAAAGTATTTTCACGGAAAGAGCAGGACAAATGCCGTCCGGGCGGAGATTGGAGGGAGCAAAAATGCTTGAGATCAAGGGCATCTGGAAGACCTTCAACGCCGGTACCGTCAACGAGAAAGTGGCTCTCAAGGGGGTCAGCCTTACCCTGAAAGACGGGGAGTTCGTCACCGTGATCGGCGGCAACGGCGCGGGCAAATCCACCTTGATGAACGCGGTGGCCGGCGTCTATCCAGTGGATCAGGGTTCCATCATCATTGACGGAGTAGATGTCACCGGCCTGCCTGAATATAAGAGGGCCCCCTATATCGGACGGGTATTTCAGGACCCCATGATGGGCACCGCCGCCACCATGCAGATTGAGGAAAATATGGCTCTGGCGGCCCGGCGGGGGCAGGGAAGAGGCCTGCGTTCCGGCATCACCAAGGCGGAACGGGAACGGTACCGTGAAATGCTGGCTGCGCTGGGCCTTGGCCTGGAGGACCGCATGACCTCCAAAGTGGGGCTTCTCTCCGGCGGCCAGCGCCAGGCCCTGACCCTTCTGATGGCCACACTCCGCAAGCCGAAACTTCTTCTCCTGGATGAACATACCGCCGCTCTGGATCCCAAGACGGCGGCCAAGGTCTTGGAGACTACGGAGACGATCATCCAGCGGGATCAGCTGACGACTCTGATGATCACCCACAACATGCGGGATGCAATCGCCCACGGAACCCGGCTCATTATGATGTATGAGGGCCGCGTTGCCATCGACATTTCCGGGGAAGAGAAGAAAAAACTGACCGTGGAGGGCCTGCTGGAGATGTTCAGCAAGGTCAGCGGTTCTACTGAGGCGGATGATAAACTGCTGCTGTCGTAAGGCCTCTTGGCGCCGGAAAGTGGAAGAATTCAGATAAAATATTCATTTCAGCCAACGAAATACAAAAATTTCGTCTAATTATTCATAGAATGGAAACATATTCATGGTATACTTCTCCCATAAATGCTTTATGATTACATTAAAGGAGGAGAACCATGGCGAGCAATCCCAACTATGGAGACCTGATTCCCGAAGTACGGATTCTGGCGGCGGATGCCAGGAAAAACAGCCGGATCAGCGCCGGAGATTATACCAAGTATGAAGTGAAACGGGGACTGCGGGACCTGAATGGAAAAGGCGTTGTGGCCGGACTCACCGAGATTTCTGAGATCCACGCGAAGGATGTGCTTCCTGATGGTACAGAGGTACCCTGTGAGGGAAAGCTCTACTTTCGCGGGGTGGACGTGGAGGATCTGGTGGCGTGCACCCTGCGGGAAGGCCGCTATGGTTTTGAAGAGGTCACTTATCTGCTGCTTCAGGGGCATCTTCCCAATGCGGAACAGCTGGAGGAATTCCGTCGGCTGCTGGGCTATTACCGGTCCCTGCCCAATAATTTTGTCCGGGACGTGGTCTTGAAAGCGCCCGGTAAGGATATCATGAATTCTCTGGCCCGGAGCGTTCTCAACCTGGCAGCTTACGATAAGCGGGCCGGTGATATCAGCCTGCCCAATGTGATGCGGCAATGCCTCCAGTTGATCTCGGTGTTTCCCCTGCTGTCAGTCTATGGCTATCAGGCTTACAATTACAAAGAGGGAAACAGCCTTTATATCCATGCTCCGAATCCCGAACTGTCTACAGCGGAGAATATTCTCCATTTGCTTCGTCCGGACTCAAAATACAGTTACTGGGAAGCTCATGTATTGGATATCTGCCTGATCCTTCATGCCGAGCATGGCGGCGGCAATAACTCCACGTTCACCACCCATGTGGTCACCTCCTCCGGCACGGACACCTATTCCTGCATGGCGGCAGCTCTGGCTTCCCTGAAGGGCCCCCGCCACGGCGGCGCCAATATCAAAGTGGTGCAGATGTTCGAAGATATGAAGCGCCGGGTGAAGGACTGGGAGGACGAAGATGAGGTGCGGGCCTATCTTCAGGGCCTGCTGGAGCGGAAGAATTTTGACCGTTCGGGGCTTATCTACGGCATGGGCCATGCGATATACTCTCTGTCTGATCCTCGCGCCAAGGTTTTGAGGTCTTTTGTGAAGACCCTTTCCGCCGAAAAGGGGCGGGAGGATGAATACCGGCTCTACTCTCTGGTGGAGCGATTGGGGCCGGAGGTCATTGCCGGCGAGCGGAAAATGTATAAAGGCGTTTCTGCCAACGTGGATTTTTACTCCGGATTCGTCTATCACATGCTGGATTTGCCTCTGGAGCTTTATACCCCGATTTTTGCGGTCGCCCGGATTGCGGGGTGGAGTGCCCACCGGATTGAAGAACTGATTAATATGGGGAAAATTATCCGGCCGGCCTATCAATATGTTGGAAAGCGGCAGGAGTACCGGCCGCTTTCGGAAAGATAACTCAAATTTGGGAAGGAGAAAAGCATCATGAAATTTTATGTCTGCAATCACTGTAAAAACATCATCGCCTATATGACCAACAGGGGCGTTCCCGTGGTGTGCTGCGGGGAAAAGATGCAGGAGCTGGTCCCCGGCACCACGGATGCCGCCCAGGAGAAGCATGTTCCCGTGGTGAAGGTGGAGGGTGACAAGGTCACCGTTTCTGTGGGTGAGGTCACCCACCCCATGCTGGAGGCGCATTCCATCCTGTGGATCATCCTGGAGACCGAGCAGGGCTTCCAGAAGAAGGATCTGAAGCCGGGGCAGGCTCCTGAGGCGGTCTTTGCCGTGGCCCCCGGTGACAAGCCGGTGGCGGCCTATGAGTACTGCAACCTTCATGGCCTTTGGAAGAAAGATATTTAAGCGGATTGCCTTGTCCGTCAGATAAGAGCAGGAG
>JAQXNP010000035.1 GCA_029098065.1 Clostridiales bacterium
CTCCGGGGAAGCCCACATTGACGTCCAGGATATCCGCCCCGGCAACCTCCTTCTGGATGGCCACATCCAGAATATAGACCATATCCTGCTCCAGCAGAGCCTGTTGAAACCGCTATTTCCCGGTGGGATTGACCCGCTCGCCGATCACCCGCACCCCGTCCAGCCGCAGGGGGGACACCGGGGTACAGACAAAACTGCCGCCAACATAGTGCCGGCGGGCGGGAATCCGGCCCTCCAGCGCCTCCTTCAGCCGGCGGATGTACTCCGGAGAGGTGCCACAGCAGCCGCCGAAAATGGTGACCCCAGCCTCCAGACAGGGCAACAGCGCAGCGGCGAATTCCTCCGGACTCATGTCATAGTGGCCGTCCACCGGGTCAGGCAGGCCCGCGTTGGGCTTGGCGATCACCGGCAGGCGGGTATTTTCACACAACTCCCGCAGCAGCGGCGCCAGCAGATCCGGCCCCAACGAGCAGTTGAGCCCGATGGCATCGGCCCCCAGTCCCTCCAGCGTCCGGGCCATGGAGGCCACCGTGCAGCCGGTGAAGGTACGGCCGCTCTCGTCAAAGGACATGGTGACAAACACCGGCAGGCGCGTGTTCTCCTTCACCGCCAGCAGGGCCGCCTTGGCCTCATACAGATCCGTCATGGTCTCGATGACCGCCAGGTCGGCCCCAGCCCGCTCTCCGGCCTCCGCCATCTCCCGAAAGCAGTCATAGGCCCGCTCAAAAGACAGGCTTCCCATGGGCTCCAGCAGCTCGCCCAGGGGGCCGATATCCAGCGCCACCAGCGTATCCGTACCTGCAGCGGCCTGCCGGGCCACGGTGACAGCGGATGCCACAATCTCATCCACTCCCCGGCCGGTGCGGGACAGCTTCAGCCTGTTAGCTCCGAAGGTGTTGGCATAGATCACCTGGCTGCCCGCGGCGATATACTCCTGATAGATGGAGGTCAGAAGCTCCGGTCTCGTGAGATTCAGCAGTTCGGGCTGGCCGCCGGGGGGCAGCCCCCTCTGCTGGAGGACGGTTCCCATAGCTCCGTCCAGGAGCAGGAGCTTCTTTCCGAGTGTTTCAGTCAGCACAGCGTTTTCCTCCTCTGCGCAGCGCGCAGTTCTCTCGCAGCGTACAGAAATCGCAGCCCCGGATCCGGGCCATCTGGGGCCGGTCGGACAGGCCAATCACCGCCGTCACCGATTTGACCGGGTTCAGCAGCAGGCTCTCCGTGGTATGAAGCCCCAGCCGGCGCCCCGTATCCAACGCGGCACAGATCCCGGGCTGGAGGGACAGGGGCAGGTCCCCGTAGCCCGGGCTGAACCGGTCCGTCAGATAGCGCTCCGGGAACCGGGCTGCGATTTCCGCCTCGGCGGCGTCGCAGCCACTCTCCACCAGGGCGCTGCCGCAGGCGTCCAGGATCACTGCCCGGGCCATGTCCCGGGCCTGGGCAGCCAGGAGCCGCAGATCAAAATTGGTGCCCAGGGTACAGGCCAGCAGCACCGCCTGATCGCATTGGGCCAGCATCCGGGCTGCTGTTTCCCCGGAAAGGGAGAGATCTGTATTCCGCAGGCGGAAGGCCCCCTCCTCACAGTCCAAATCAAAGATCTTATAGGTATATCGCGGCCGTACTGCCGCGGCCAGCGCCTTGGCAGCTTCAGATACTTGCTCCCGCAGAGAATCCGGGGCACCCTCACCTGCCCCCAGGTAACGCAGCGCCTCTTCCGCCACGGTATAAAGCTCCAAAAAAACACCGCCTTTTTTCCGAAATATGGTTTATAATAGCGTATTTCAGCGGTTTTGTACAGAGCAACCCGCCGGGGAAATCCGAAAAACAGCCGAATTGTTTTATCTGCGTCAGATAGATTCAAATTCCGTGACAGCCGTTTCAAGCTGTCCCAGTGCTTTCTGGAAGGTGGCGCGGGGACAGGCCAGCACGACCCGCTGGAACTGATCGGAATCATGCCCAAAGATGTGACCGGCATCCAGCCAGAGCTTCGCCCGGCGCGTGACGAGCACCTCCAGATCCCGATAGCACAGGCCCAGTCCGGAGCAGTCCAGCCAGGCGAAATAGGTGCCCTCCGGTTCCACCAGTTTGATTTGGGGGAGCCGCTCCTCCAGGAAGGAGCGCAGGAAGTCCAGATTGCCCCGCAGATATTCCCTGCACTGATCCAGCCACTCTCCGCCGCTCTCATAGGCGGCCTGGCTGGCCGTCAGGCCCAGGGTGTTGAGCTGGGAATAGCCGCAGCGGTCGATCTCTTTGACAAACCGCTTCCGGGTCTCCTCCCCGGGAATCCAGATATTCGATATTTGCAGGCCCGCCAGATTAAAGGTCTTGCTGGGAGCAGTGCAGACAATGGTCCGCTCCGAACACTCGGGAACAGCCTCCAGAAAGATAAGTAGTACCTCCAATTTTATTGAATGAATTCAGCGGTATGCACCGTATCAAGTTTGACCGTCTCCTTCATAGCCACAGAACAGGCCAGGTCTCCCAACACGTTGCAGCAGGTGGCGCCCATGTCGCACAGGGTGTTGATACTGATGTACACACCCATGATACCGGTCGGCAGTCCCGCAATGGACGCCAGAGCCGCAAAGGAAGCGATGGCACCGCCGGGCACGCCGGGGGTCCCGATACTCAAAAGGGTGTTACTGAGCAGAACCACCGCCAACAGGCTGAAGCTGACCTCCACGCCGCAGGCGTTGGCAAAGAACACAACCATAAAAGACATGACGATGGAGACGGCGTCCATATTGATGGTAGCGCCAAGGGGCAGCGCCAGGGAAGAGATCTCATTGGGCACGCCCAGTTCATCGGCACACCGCTTACTGATGGGCAGCGTGGCAGAGCTGTAACAGGTACCGAAGGCATTCAGCGCCGCAGGCATCACCTTGGAGAAGAATGTTCTCATGCTACATTTACCGATGATCTTCACGATACCGCCATAGACGATGAGGATATAGAGGAGCATCGTCACATACAGTGCGATCAGCACGGCACCCACCGCAATAACGGTCTCTGTCCCGTTGGCATAAATCACGCCGGCGATGGAGCAGAATACTCCGACAGGGGTGACATACATGACCACGGAGACGATCTTCACAGAGATCTCGTTGACCGCCTCCACCACTCGAACGAAGGGATCGGACTTTTCGCCCAAAGAGAGACAGGCGATCCCGACGATAATGGCGAATACCAGCACCTGGAGCATATCCCCGTTGGCAAAAGAGGCGATGGGGTTGGAGGGAATCAGGTTTTTCACGGTGTCCATTAGACTGGTGAACTCAGTGGCCTCCACATTGGCCTCCACCATTTCAATACTGATTCCGCCGCCCAGTCCCAGCGCTTTGGGCAGGAACAGACCCAAAAGGCTGGCAAACAATGTAGTGACGACAAAATACAGCACAGCCTGCCCCCCGATCCGTCCGGTGGCGGACACACTTCCAATGCCCTGAATCCCCACAATCAGGGAACAGAACACCAGAGGATAGATCATCATGCGCAGGGCGCTCATGTAGAGGCTGCTGACCAGATCCACCGCCGGGAGCAGGAACTCATACCGCCCCGGCATGAATAACCCGAACAGGATTCCCAGAATGAGGCCGACAAAAATGGCCGCTGTAATATGAAAAGATTTTTTCTGTTTCATTTCCAATTTCTCCCTCGCAAAAATAAACGCCCGCCTTCTACTCTCCATAGAAGACGAGCGCAACGCCCGTGGTACCACTTCTGTTCATCCCGGCCAAAGCGCGGGATCTCCTTCCGGGTATCCAACAATACCCTCTGCTGTAACGGGCATCCCCGCCGCGCCCTGATTTTCACTCGGGCGCGATGCTCCGGAACCATGTTCACCCGTTTTCTGCCTGTTTCCTCTCAGCCGCCGGAAATTCTCTGTACGGAGAAGAACGGGATACTCTTTCCTTCATCGCAGTTCATATATCAAGTTAATCTCAGTATAGGAGGAAATGGCAAAGATGTTAAGAAGAAAAATAGTAGGTAAATAGGTTAAAATAAATCTGCCATCCAACGCCGAGATTGGGGAAAAAAGAAAATTTCAAAAATGCTATTGACAATCAGGCGGCCTGGCGCTATAATGCCTACAAACCAACCTATATTATAGGTTGGTTTGTAGTAAGGAGGGCGAAGCAGAATGAAAGAGCATTTTCTGAAGCTCCTGAGAAGCAATTTCCGCTGTGGCCGAATGCTGTACTCCCGGACTGTCGATATGGCCGGGCGCTTCGCCGTGCCCACCGTTGATATGAGTTTCTCATAATAGATCTCATACATAGCCATACGCAGTCCGGGAGCACGAAAGCCCCGGGCTTTTTTGTATTTCAATTAAAAAAATAATAGGTATGAAAGAGGTGTTTGTGATGAGCAACTATAAGTTTGAGACTCTACAGCTTCATGTGGGCCAGGAGCAGCCCGACCCCGCCACCGACGCCCGTGCCGTCCCCATCTATCAGACCACTTCCTACGTGTTCCGCAACTCCGCCCACGCCGCCGCCCGGTTCGGTCTGGCGGACGCCGGCAATATCTACGGCCGCCTGACCAACTCCACC
>JAQXNP010000036.1 GCA_029098065.1 Clostridiales bacterium
GTCACGGGGCAGACCGGTCTGAGAGGCAGGGACGAACACCCGAACGCCCTTCACACTGACGACTACGCCGCCCTTGTTCTCTTCCGTGACCACACCCTCCACCGTGGTATGATCTTCTTTGGCCTGGACCACATCGTCCCAGCTCTTTACCGTATCCAGACGCTTCTTGGACAGGGTAACCACACCCTCCACGTCGTTGACGCGCATGACATAGGTCTCGATCTCATCGCCCACATGGACCAGATCTTCTACCTTCGCAGAGGGATCATCGGTCAGCTCGCTCACCGGTATGTAACCGGCGTGCTTGGTGCCCAGATCCACGCAGATCTCGGTGGGCGTGATCTCAGTGACCACGCCAGTGACCTTTTCCCCCGTATGCAAAGTTTTGTCAAGCGACTTCTCCAACAGCTCGGCAAAGGATTCCTCGATTTCCATGTTTTCTTCGCTCATTTTGTCAAATACCTCCTTTATGATCCACGCAGGCGTAGAAGCGCCCGCCGTGATTGCCACGCAAGAGTCCCCCCGGAATTTTTGAGGGTCCAGCTCTTCCGGCCGCTCTACCCACAGCGTATGGGGACACAGCGCCGCACACAGCTCATAGAGCCGGCGGGTGTTGGCGCTGTCCCGGCCCCCAATCACGACCACGGCGTCGTTCTGGGCGGCCAGGCGCTGGGCTTCGGACTGCCGGGCGCAGGTAGCATTACATATTGTATCAAAAAATTTGATATTTGTACACACTTTTTTTGCGTTTTCCACGCAAAAATTCCACGCTTCCTGAGTGGAAGTGGTTTGAGACACCATGGTCACCGGTCCGGAGGCAATTTCCGGGTGCTCTTTCATAAAATTCTGAAGCGCTTCCCCGTTCTCAAAGATCAGGGGATTCCGGCACCAGCCGGCGATGGCCCTCACTTCCGGATGGCCGGGCGCGCCGATAATGACCACCCGGCGGCCCTGACTGTCAGCCTGCTGAACCAGACGGTGAATCCGGGAGACGTTGGGACAGGTGGTGTCTACCACATCAGCGCCCCTCTCCCGGAGCAGGCGGTGAACAGCCTCTCCCTCTCCGTGAGAGCGCAGAATTACCGCGGCGTCCGGCGGGGCGTCCGCCGGATCAGCGATCATGATTACCCCACGGGCCTCCAGTTCCTCAATGACCGATCGGTTGTGAATAACAGGACCCAGCATGACGCAGGGCCGGCCCGACCCGGCAGCCTCCCGGGCCAACTCCACCGCCCGTTTGACGCCATAACAAAAACCGGCAGTTCTGGCCAGCGTCAATTTCATTTGGCCTGGACCTCCAGAGCGGCGATGCGGACCATAAGATCCCTGGAGATCGCCTCGTATTCCTCGGCGGAACCCTTCCGGGTTTCCGTGCGGGGCAGGTAGGGCTTGCCGACCACCACCGCGGTGGGGCGGAAGCGTTTCTTTTCAGCCGGAATATACATCGGCACAATGGGAGCCCCTGTGCGGACAGACAACATGGCAACCCCCGTCTTGGCCTCTCCCAGGACCCCGTCCTTGTGCCGGGTACCTTCCGGAAACATGAGAAGCTGATCCCCGCTCTTCAGACACTGCATGGCCCGCTTCACGGCGGCCACATCCGACTTGCCCCGCTCCACGGCAAAGACGCCCACCTTTTTCAAAATCCATCCCAGGACAGGGATCTCCAGAAGTTCCGCCTTCGCCATGACCTGGGGCCGGTGTTTGAGGGTCAGGGCAAAGGCCACCATCAGGGGATCGGACAGCCGGGTATGGTTGGGGCAGAAGATCGCCGGGCCATCCGGAATATTTTCGCGGCCAATCACTTTGCACGGATGGACCAGATTGAAAAATGGGTAAACAATACAATAGACAATGGCATAGGCTAATTTCATTCCAACCGCTCCCGAATTGTCCGGAGAAGCGCGTCAAAGCTCTCCTCCAGCGAATTTCCTGTTGTGTCCACCAGCAGAGCGTCCTCCGCCTGGCGCAGAGGCGCGGCTGAACGCTTTGTATCCCGCTCATCACGGGCGATGATATCGGCCAGAACGGTGTCAAAATCGACCTCATTCCCCCGTTCCAGCAACTCAGCCAGCCGCCGCCGGGCCCGGTCTTCCGGCGTGGCGGTGAGGAAAATCTTTACATCCGCATTGGGCAGCACAACTGTCCCGATATCTCTGCCATCCATAATGACATTATTCCGCCTGGCCATGTCCCGCTGCATATCCAGCAGAAAATCCCGGACTGCCGGAATAGCGGAGACCTGGGAGGCAGCCACAGAGACCTCCGGCTTTCGGATGGCCTCCGTCACATCCTCGTCCCCCAGGTACATATGCTGAAGGCCATCATCAGCGTAGTCCATCCGGATGGACACCTGAGGAAGCAGGGCGGTCACCGCCGAGGGATCGGTGGGCGCCGCTCCGCTCCGGAGGGCATAGAGTCCCAGCGTGCGGTAAATCGCGCCGGTGTCCACATAAAGATAGCCCAAAGCGGCAGCCAGCCGCTTGGCCATCGTGCTCTTGCCGGCCCCGGAGGGACCGTCAACCGCGATACTCTTATATTGCATCAGGCATCTCCTTCCAGATCAGAAGCTTCAGCACAGTATGCGGCGGAACCCAGGCCGGCGGCATGCCCAGTTGCCCAGGCGATCTGAAGGTTAAATCCGCCGGTGTGGGCATCCACATCCAGCAATTCCCCCGCAAAGTAGAGACCCTTTACATATTTGGAGCTCATATCTCTGGGCGAGACTTCATTGACCGCAACTCCGCCCGCGGTAACAATCGCCTCTTCCACCGGCCGGGAGCCGGTAATGGGAAAGGTCATTGCCTTCAATACCTTGACCAGTTGAAGGCGCTGAGCGCGGGTAACCGCATTCGCCTTGATCTCTCCGTCCAGGCCGGCCTGCTCCAATACAGCGGGGATCAGGCTTCTGGGCTCCAGAGTCTCAAGTACATGCCGCAAATTCCGGTTTGGTCCCCCGGTCAGCTCCCTGACCACCCGCCGGTCCAACGTTTCTTCATCCAGTGCGGGTTTCAGGTCAATGTACGCGGTATAGCGCTCCTCTGAAAAATCACGCATATGGGCGCTGGCTGTAAGAACCAGCGGACCGGAAAGCCCAAAGTGTGTAAAAAGGAGTTCGCCCTGCTCCTGAAAAACGATCTTATTTTTGCTGTTTCTGATTTTGAGCCCTACATTCCGCAGAGAAAGGCCCTGAAGCCCGGTACATCCCTCCGCCTCCAGAGGCACAAGAGAGCCATGCGGCGGTTGAACGGTATGGCCCGCCTGCTTGGCCAGGGCATAGCCATCCCCGGTGGAGCCGGTAGTGGGATAGGAAATCCCGCCGGTGGCAAGGATAACAGCCTTACAAGAATAACGGCGGCCGTCAGCCCCTTTTACGCCATTGACCGCACCGTCCTTCAGCTCCAGAGAGGCAGCCCGGTCATGGATCAGCTCCACCCCGGCCCGGCGCAGGGCACGGAGCAGGGCGTCAATGATATCTGCCGCCCGGTCGGAAACAGGAAACACCCGGTTTCCCCGTTCGATCTTCAGCGGAACGCCCAGCCCCTCAAAAAAAGCGATGGTATCCTCCGGTGTAAAACGGGTGAGGGCGCTGGTGAGGAAACGGGGATTGTGCGGAATATTGGCCAGGCATTCCGGAACAGAGCAGTGGTTGGTCACATTACAGCGGCCCTTTCCCGTGATGTAGAGCTTGCGGCCCAGCTTTTCATTGCGCTCCAGGAGGGCGACTGAAGCCCCCTGTCCGGCAGCAGACAATGCGGCCATACAGCCTGCGGCTCCGCCTCCCACTACCAACACATCATAGGTCAATTTTCCGTCCCCTGTTCTTCCGGTTTTTCATAAACCTCATACTCATCCCAGATCTTTTCCAGCCTACTGAAAGTCCCCGCCAATTCCTCGCTCTTCTTCCGGCTCACCGCCACCAGCAGTGCGTTGACCAGGGAAAGCGGAGCCACCAGAGAATCCACGAAAGAGACCATGTCGCTCTTGGCCATCAGGGAATAATCCGCGATTTCTGCCAGCGGAGAGACATCGGCATCGGTGATGGCGATCACAGAAGCCCCTCTGTCCTTGGCATACTGCATAGCTTTCACCGTCCGCTTGGAGTAGCGGGGAAAGCTGATGCCGATGATGACGTCGCCCTCTCCAATGCGGAGGATCTGTTCAAAAAGCTCACTGGAGGAGTTTGTGTGAGCTACCACCACATTTTCAAACATCATATTAAAATAAAAACCCAGGAAACTGGACAACGCGGCAGCGGAGCGGACACCCATGATATAGATCCTGCGGGCAGCGAGAATCGCCGTCACCGAGCGGTTGAAGCTGTCCCTGTCCACTGTCTCCAGCGTCAGTCTGATGTTCTCCGCATCGGAATTGAGGACCGTGGGCAGAACATCGTGGTCCCCCAGACGGTCATTCGTAACTTCAATCCGCTGTACTGCCGTCAGCTTGTTTCGGATCACTTCCTGCAGTGCTTTCTGCATGGAAGGATATCCGTCATAACCCAGTTCAGCGGCGAACCGAACGACGGTGGATTCACTGACATCCACCGTCCTGCCCAGCTTGCTGGCGGTCATGAAGGCCGCTTTATCATAGGAATTCAGGATGTAATTTGCAATGCGCCTCTGTCCTTTGGAAAAAGCGCCCATCTCCCTTTGGATCACGGCTAAAATATCTTTTGTCATACGGTTTCCCTCCGGCACTTCCCCGCCCTTTGGGTCGTTTTCAGCTTTTAGAAGCCAAATCTCAACAGATTATATCATAGTCGGATTCTTCCGGAAAAGCAACTATTTTTTTGCAGGATTTCACCGGTGGCTTGCAAAATCAGCCGTCAGGCCCAAAGCGGCAAGATCGGACTTTGTCAGTGTTCTCCACTGTCCGGGCGGCAGATCTCCCAGCTCCAGTTTCCCCTCCCGCACACGGCGCAGGCGTTTTACCGTTAGTCCGGCCATCGCGCACATGCGGCGCACCTGCCGGTTCCTCCCCTCGTGGATAACCACGGACAGCGCGCCGCCGGAAACCGTCTTTCTCAGGACAGCGACCTGCGCCGGAGCCAGCGGGATCCCATCCAGCTCCAGCGGTCCGGCCAGAATGGGAAGCGCGGCATCCAAATCCCCGGAAACGGTCACATGGTACTCCTTCTCCACCTGATGGCTCGGATGGAGGAGCCGGTTGGTGGCATCGCCATCATTGGTAAACAGGAGAAGTCCCTCCGAGTCCAGATCCAGCCTGCCCACCGGCCAGACACGAACTCCGCAGTCCGCCACCAGGGAGGCCGCCGTCCGCCGCCCCCGTTCATCAGACAGGGTAGTCACATAGCCCCTGGGCTTATTGAGCATGAGCCATATCGTTCTATCCTGTTTCTGAAGGGGCTTTCCATCCACGGTGATGGCATCCCGATCCGGATCGGCCTTCTCCCCCACTCCGGCAGGGCGGCCGTTCACCGTCACCCGCCCCTGCTCCAGATATCGCTCCGCCGTCCGGCGGGAGCACACTCCCGCGGCGGAGAGCAGCTTTTGCAGTCGCTCCTCCAGAGCCGCTCACCTCTTTTCCAGGGAAAGCGCGGCCAGGGAGGTTCCTCCCCCGCCGCGCAGGAATTGAATCATTTTCCCAAACAATGTGGGTTCCGGTGTGTTCAGCGGCACATCGGAACTGTAAAGCAGATAAGTTTCCCCAATCACCGTTTCCCCAACCAGGAAGGTTAGTTTTCCGGCCACAGTTCCCTTTTTTGCGGGGGCCTGAACCCGGTCCGGGAGCGTAATCCGTACACGGACCTGTTCCTCTTCCCGAAGGGGATAACGCAGAGTGCCGGAAGTTTCCACTGAAACCTGGGAAAT
>JAQXNP010000037.1 GCA_029098065.1 Clostridiales bacterium
TGGAGGCACAGAAGTCTTTTGCTTTCATCTTACGCTTTCCGGCTTTAACCTTTTCAAACTCGGCTTGGCCCGAATACCAAACGATAGGAGTGGACCCGATGCCGAAAGATAGTCAACCAGACCCAAAAGAAGTCCGAAAGAAAAAAGCGAATGGTCAGACACCTCTGACCCGTGAGAATCAGAATCAAAACCGTAACGCCAAGAAGAGATCGATCCGGAATAACGATGTGTAAGCCGGAAAATTTTACGCCGCAATAATCAAAGAAAAACCCTCTGAAATCAACCGATTTCAGAGGGTTTGGTCCGAGTGGCGCGACTCGAACGCGCGGCTTCCACATCCCAAATGTGGCGCCCTACCAACTGGGCTACACCCGGATATTTCGTTGTGATCATTATAGCATGAATCTCATGCGATTTAAAGTTTTTTCCTGAATGTGGTCATTTATGTGGTCAAAGCGGTTTTTGGGCCCGGTTTTGCCGGAGGGGAAAATCCCTCAAGTGTTAGTGTCCCAACGGGTTCCGCCGTTTCGCCTTTGGGAGCCTGGGATACGCCGCCTATGCTCCCAAAGCAGGCGCGCTACCAACTGCGCTACACCCGGTTATTCAGTTTTTATCCGGCTGGGCGTATTCTCCCAAATCAAGCGCGATACCACCTTCGCTACACCCGGATATTTTGTTGTGATGATTATAGCACGAAACTCGTGCGATTGAAAGTTTTTCCTGCCTGCGGTCATTTATGCGGTTAAACCCGTTTTTGTCCCGGTTTTGCCAGAGGGGAAAATCCCTCATGCGTTAGTACGTGCTGGCCCGGATATCTGGCTGAGGTCATCATGCTGAGTTCGCGTGATGGAAACATTTCTCTGACCGTGTTCAAAGATACTACCTGTAAAGCATGATATAGTATTTCGAAATGCTTGTCCATTATAATATAAAAAGTCCGGGATTGCAAGAACTTGTTCCCTGTGGTATCCTATGGCTAGTCAGAAGAAATGAGGGAATATCACCATGCGAATGCGAAAAAAACCGAATCTGGTCCCAAGAATGGAGGCCTGCCGGGAGTGGATCGTGACCGATCCCAGGGAACACCGGGGCCGCTGGAGAGAACTGATGCCCGGCGCCAGAGAAGTTCGGGTAGAGCTGGGGTGTGGGAAAGGGCGCTTCACTGTGGGTACCGCCCAGGCCGAACCTGATGTTCTGCTGATCGCTGTGGAGCGGGTGCCGGATGCCATGGTCATCGCGGCCGAGCGGGCCAGGGATCTGGGCCTGCGAAATGTCTTTTTTGTGGATGCGGATGCGGCTGATCTGGAGGCGTATTTTGCCCCCGGAGAGGTGGGACGTAGCTATATCAATTTTTGCGATCCCTGGCCGGGAGCCCGGTATGCCAAGCGCAGACTGACTCATCCGGACTTTCTTCTGCGGGATCGAAAGGTGCTCTCAAAAGGAGGGCAGATCCACTTTAAAACCGATAATCACGATCTGTTTGAATGGTCTCTCTTTCAGTTTCCCAAGGCCGGGTTTCAGCTCTCCGAGGTGACCCGGGACCTCCACGCACGGGGGCCGGTGGGCGTTATGACCGACTATGAGGAGAAATTTTACAGCCAGGGTACGCCGATCAATCGCTGTGTGGGCACGATGGGGGACCTTCCCAAGGCGGAAGAAGGGGAGAGGCCGGAGCAGGAATGACGCACAGCTTTCTACCCGCCGCATAAGATGAAGTGGAGACGGACAGGACGGATCGCTGTCCTCCGGACTTCAAATTCTCTTTTGGGAGGTACTTCTTTATGGGGTGCTGCAATAACGGCTGGGGCGGCGGCTGGGGCGGCTGCTGCTGCTGGATCATCCTGATCATTATCATCATCATCTGCTGCTGCGGCGGCTGGGGCAATGGCTGCGGCTGCAATAACTGCTGCAACAATGGCTGCGGGTGTTGAACGCGCAGACGCATCAATAAACGCCGGGCAGGGCCAGTACGGCCCTGCCCGGCGTCATTTTTGATTCGTAGAAATCCGGCTGCCAGGCTCTGGAATCGGGAGCTTTTTTACGGCTGGGCGCTCTCAACGGGAGCGGACTCCTCAGGAGCAGAACTCTCTTCGGGCAGCTCGATGACCGGAGCCTGAGAGGGGATGGCCTCGCCGTCTGCCTTCTTGTCCAGGGTGACCGTATAGCCGTTGAGAATGAGGGAATCTCCTTCATCCGCGGCGTGCTCAATCGTGACGGTGTCCCCCACATTGAGGATCACAGCCACATTGTTTTCCATCGCGGAGACCGAGTAGAAGATGTCTTCATCCTCCAGACGGATAAAGTAGTAGGTGTTGCCATCCAATACGGCGGAGCGCAGTTCGGCGATGACGCCCGAGACAGAGGTCTGGGGCAGAGCGTCGGGAATCGTGATGCCGCGGTCGCTGAGCAGGCGGATGTATTCCTCCTCAGTGGCGGTGACCGTGGTTCCGGTGGCCACCAGCTGATACTGGGCCACATTGACCATGGCGTACATCTTCACCAGGCTGGTGGCATCCTTCAGGGGGATAAAGTAGGTGGGTTCCCCGGCAATGTTCAAAAGGATGGGGAAGGTGGCGGTATAGTTCAGATCCTGGACAACGCCCTGGGCGGAGGCCATGGCGGCATACTCGGTGGCGCCGGGAGCGGTGTAATAGGAGGTTTCCTTGGTGCGCATGTTACACAGCACGAATCCCAGATTGGACTGGTCAGCGTTGGCGGAGGTGATACCGGTGTACATATACACATCGTCGTTCATGGCGATATAGTTATAGCCGTCGGTGGTCTGCTTCACGTCTTTCTGACCGAAAATGGAATTGATAAAACCGTGAATGAGGGTGCCGTGATAGTCATATTGCTCCATGATGAGCTCGGAGGTATAAAGGTTGTCCACCCAAGTAGGCACATCCTCGGCATCGTAGTAGGTACACTCGCCGGTGACGGCATCCATCAGTACGGCGCCCTTGATGTCCGTACCGCCGAACAGGCCGATGGTTTTCACGATACGGGGGGCGATCCACCAGGGGTGACCGTTTTCATCAATCTCGAATTCCGCGGTGGAGAACATCATCGTGGGATACTGGAACCGCAGATGGCGCATTACGTTGCGGTTGAGAGGTTCGGAGAAGGAGTACTTCATGCCTTCCTGAAGGCGGACTACGGAAGCTTCCTGAGTGACCATGTCCACCACCACATAGGCGGGCAGGCCGGTAGAGCGGTTGGTGAACCATTTGATGATGTCGGCGTAGGCGATGGGCGCCACCCGGACAGGGCGGCCCTGATAGTTGATCTGGGTAGAGTCATTGGAGTATTCGAACTGGCTGACCATGTCGCTGAGGGTGCCCATCTGCCGGTCGCCCAGGTAATTGGCGGAATCCCTGTCCAGCGTGGGAATCTCACCGAAGGAAATCTGAGCCACGTCGGTGGTGAAATCTCCGTCTTCGGGGACCAGCAGCTCTCGGTAGGCGCTGGCACGGAAGATAGGCAGGGAGACCACTTCGCCGATCACGCCCACGACGATTATGGCCGCCAGCAGAATGCCGATCGGCAGACACTGGGCCTTTACGAAGTGGATGTAATCCTTAAACGTGAGCTTGCGCTTGGTGTCAAATCCGGAGGTGACAATGGCACACACGATATACACCAGGCAAGTGAGGAGGAGAAAGGCGTAGAAATCGCCTGACTGAAGGTTGATGGCGGGGACTGCGGCATAGAAATAGACCAGAGCCACGACCACTGTAATGAGGATATTGACCAGGATCTTGGCGCCCTTTCCGGTGGGACCTCGCTTGGCTTTGACCGCTTCATTGTTCAAAGTGACTGCACTCCTTTGCGGGAAGACTACTCCCCAGAATATTATAGCTATTATAGCTGAAATCAGGTGAAAACGCAATATATACGATGAGACGGCTTATGAATAAATCGTAAATTCTGCACAAGAGAGAAAACAGGCCTCCCGGATACTCCGGAAAGCCTGCTGATGCGGCTGGTCCGTCAGACCCAACTCTCTTCACTTTCGTGCTTTTTGTCCCGGGTCATCAGTTCGGTAATGACCGAGCGGGGGTCTTTGCCCTCATAGAGTACCTGGCAGGTGGCCTGGGTAATGGGCATCTCCACCCCCATTTTATCGGCCAGAGTCTTGGCGTTGGCGGCGGCGTAGTAACCCTCCACCACCATGCCGATCTCCTTTACCGCCTGCTGGGGAGGGACCCCCTGGCCGATCAGAATGCCGCACCGGCGGTTGCGTGAGTGCATGGAGGTACAGGTGACGATGAGATCTCCCAGACCGGCCAGACCGGCGAAGGTCTCCTTTCGCCCGCCCATGGCCACGCCCAGCCGGGCGATCTCGGTGAGTCCCCGGGTCATGAGAGCGGCCTTGGTATTGTCGCCGCAGCCCAGACCGTCACAGGCGCCGGCGCACAGGGCGATGACATTTTTCAGCGCCGCACCGATCTCCACGCCGACCACATCGCTGCTGGTGTAGACCCGGAAGCGCCGGTTCATGAACAGATCCTGGACCAGTTCGGCGGCCTGCCGGTCTTGCGAGGCGGACACCACCGCCGTGGGAACGCCGCGGCCGACCTCTTCCGCATGGGAGGGGCCGGACAGGGCGACAATGGGAAAACGGGTTCCAACTTCTTCGCGGATCACCTCGGTGAGGGTGAGAGAGGTGTCCTTTTCCACTCCCTTGGACACGGAGACGATCACGGTGCCGGGAGCCAGAAGGGACCTCACCTGGGCGGCGGTGGAGCGGACGGCGAAGGAGGGGGTGGCAAGCACCACCGCGGAGCATTCTTTTACGCAGCTCAGATCAGCGGTGAGACGGAGGGTTTCCGGCAGCGGTACCCCCGGCAAAACAGGGTTTTCCCGCTTTTCCCGGAGTGTGCTGCTCTCCGATTCCATATAAGACCACAGTGTCACGTCGTGGCCGTTTTCCAGCAGCAGGAGAGCCAGGGCGGTGCCCCAGCCGCCGGAGCCCAGAACAGTGATCCTCATTTCGTGTCTGCCTCCTTTTTATGATGGAACGTCAGTTTGCTCTCTTCCCCGCGGAGAAGGCGCTGTATGTTTCCGCGGTGCTTCCAGAGAATCAGTCCTCCCAGAATAAAGGACAGGATCAGAATGCAGGGATCATGGCTGACAAAGAGCCAGGTGCCTACGGGGAAGAACGCGGCGGCGTAGACGGAGCCCAGAGAGACATACCGGGTCAGCGCGGTGAGGATGAGAAAGCCGCCCCACACCAGAAGAGCCAGGCGCCAGTCGATCATGATGGCGATGGTGCCGCCGGAGAGGATGCCCTTGCCGCCCTTGAAATGGAACATGCAGGGAAACATGTGTCCCAGCAGGCAGAACAGACCCGTCCAGTATTTGGCCAGGACCAGGACGGCGGGATCATTGGGGATAAAGCAGCGGAAGAGAGCCGATCCCGCCAGCACGGCGACCACCGCCTTCACCACATCCAGCAGAATCACCACCAGAGTGAGAGGCCCTCCAAAGGTGCGGAAAAAATTGGTCAGCCCCGCGTTGCCGCTGCCGTGGGTACGCACATCGTCCCGGAGGATATACTTGGAGACGATGACCGCCCCGTTGAAGCAGCCGCAGAAGTAGGCGATCACCGCCGCGGTCAGGGTGGGGATCCAGAAAGCGGGTTCCCACCGGGCAAACAGAAGCGACAGCTGCATCTCTTACCCCTCCTTGTCGCCCTTCTGGCGGATGGTGATCTTGATGGGGGTCCCCTCCAGGCCGAAGGTAGCCCGGATCTGGTTTTCCAGATAGCGCTGATAGGAGAAGTGGAAGAGCTCCCGGTTGTTGCAGAAGATGACAAAATGGGGGGGCTTCACGCCCACCTGGGTCATATAGTAGACCTTCAGCCGGCGGCCCTTGTCGGTGGGGGGCTGGACCCGGGCGGTGGCGTCGGCCAGCACATCGTTGAGCATGCCGGTGGAGATCCGCATGGCGGCCTGATTGGCCACGTCGTTGATGGTGTCAAAGAGCTTGTTCACCCGGGCCCCGGTGAGGGCGGAGATGAACTGGATGGGGGCATAGGTCATATAGGACAGATCCCGGCGGATGTCCCTGCACATCCGGTCCATGGTCTTGTCGTCCTTTTCCACAGCGTCCCACTTGTTCACCACGATGACGCATGCCTTGCCCGCCTCATGAGCCAGGCCGGCCACCTTGGTGTCCTGTTCGGTGACCCCTTCGTTGGCGTCGATGAGGATGAGGCACACGTCGCTGCGCTCGATGGCCAGGGTGGCCCGGAGAACGGAGAACTGTTCCACCCGGTCGTTGACCTTGGACTTTTTCCGCATTCCGGCGGTGTCGATGAGCAGGTATCTGCCCTTGCTGTTCTCAAAGTAGTTGTCCACCGCGTCCCGGGTGGTGCCCGCCATATCGCTGACGATGACCCGGTTCTCTCCCAGAATGCGGTTGACCAGGGAGGACTTGCCCACGTTGGGCTTGCCGATAATGGCGACCTTGATGACATCGTCGTCTTCCTCTTCCTTGCTTTCGGGGGGGAAGTACTGGAAGCAGGCGTCCAGAAGGTCGCCGGTGCCGTGGCCGTGGACGGCGGAGACGGGGATGGGGTCACCCAGTCCCAAATTGTAAAACTCATAAATATCCGGGTTGGTGAGGCCGGTCTGGTCCATTTTGTTCACCGCCAGCACCACCGGCTTGCCCGACTTCAGGAGCATGGAGGCCACCTCCTGATCGGAAGCGGTGAGTCCGGTCTGAATGTCGCAGAGGAACACAATGACAGTGGCGCTGGAGATGGCGATCCCGGCCTGCTGGCGCATGAACATCAGGATTTCGCTGTCGGAACTGGGCTCAATGCCGCCGGTATCCACCAGGTCAAACTTCCGGCCCCGCCACTCGCAGGGGGCGTAGAGCCGGTCCCGGGTGACGCCTGGGGTGTCCTCCACGATGGACAGCCGCTGGCCCACGAGCTTGTTGAAGAGCATGGACTTACCCACGTTCGGCCGGCCTACAATGGCCACCAGAGGTCTGGACATGCGGAAAACACTTCCTTTCTGATGCTGGGTCTATTATGGCATGGTGAAGGGGAGAAGTCAATTGTGGTATGGGAATTCACTCCCGGGCCGGCGGAGAAAACTCCACGGCCAGTTTTCCCCATACGGGTAAAAAGAAAGAGGGGAAAATTCCCCTCTCGCTCTTTTCTTTTGCCGCTTACTGCGCAGTGGTGGCTTCGGGCTTGCTGAAGTCGTGACCGTTGTAGGTCAGGCAGGACTTGCACATCCGATGCGGCAGGCGGTAAGCCCCGCACTTGGGGCAGGTGGTGACGCCGGGGGTCTCCAGCTTCCACACGGAACTGCGGCGCTTGTTCCGACGCTGCTTGGACACTTTGCTCTTAGGGACTGCCATCTATGACACCTCCTTAACGTGACAGGGGCATTTCTTGCTCATGTTTCCTCAGACCCGTCCGGGTCTGTATCCAAAAGCTTTGCCAGAGCGGCAAAGCGAGGATCCAATTCTTTTTTGCAGCCGCAGGGTCCTTCGTTCAGGTCCCTGCCGCACCTGGGACACAACCCTTTGCAATCTTCCGAACACAGATGCTTGCCGTCCAGGGAAAGGATGCAGGCAGTGGAAAAGATCTCATCCAGATCGGCCTGGCCGTTCTCCAGCAGAACGATCTCATCGCTGTCGCGGTCCTCCTCATTGGCCAGAGACTCGGCCAGAAGAGTGGTCACAGGAACGTCCAGCTTTACCTGGAGAGGCTTGAGACAACGGTCACACCGGGTATCCAGGACACTTTCCGCCCGGCCTTCCAGTTCCAGAGCTCCCGCCATATTTCGGACGGCGCCGGAGACGTTCACGGGCCGGTTAAAAGGATGTTCGCCAAAGAGCTCCACCCCGCTCAGATCCAGAACATAGCCGAACTCTTTGTGGGCGCCGGGGGTATGGATGATGTCTCGTAAATCCAAATGCATAGTGTTCTCCTCGCAACGGTACAGCGGACATTATAACGAAAAATTCGGTCCGTGTCAAATACTTTCTTCAAATTTTTCAAAGATTATGATACAATAGCCCCGCTGATTTACGGAGGGACCGCCATGAGAGAATTCACCATCGGAAAAAATGACGCCGGTCAGCGGCTGGACCGCTGGCTGGGAAAGGCGGTGCCTCTGCTGCCCGCCCCGCTGGCCCAGAAATATATCCGACTGAAGCGGGTGAAGGTCAACGGAAAAGGGTCCAGGCGGGATGTGCGTCTTCAGGCGGGCGATCTCCTTCAATTATACATCAACGATGAGTTTTTTGATACCCCTGCCGAGGACAATGCCTTTCTTTCCGTCTTTAAACCCCAGCTGGATATTGTCTACGAGGACGATCAGATCATCGTCTGCAATAAGCGTCCGGGGCTTCTCTGCCACGCTGACGAGCACGAGTATGTCTCCACTCTCATCACCCACATCCAGGCCTACCTTTATCAGAAAAGGGAGTGGAGCCCCCGGTGGGAGAATTCTTTCACGCCCGCGCTCTGCAATCGCATTGACCGGAACACCGGGGGACTGGTCATCGCCGCCAAGACCGCCGAGGCCCTGCGGATCATGAACGACAAGATCAGGGACCGGGAGATCTCAAAGTTCTATCTGGCGGCCGTAGTGGGGAAACTCCTGCCCCCCGATGGAGAACTGAGGGGGTTCCTTTTAAAGGATGAGAACAAAAAGCAGGTGGCGGTTTACAAAAAGCCGGTCCCCGGGGGCAAGTCGGCGGTTACCCGTTACCGGACGCTGAAGGTGAAAAACGGCCTTTCCCTGGTGGAATGTGAATTGCTCACCGGCCGGACCCATCAGATCCGTGCCCAATTTGCCGCCGCCGGGCATCCCCTGCTGGGGGACGGGAAATATGGCCGGCGTTCCGACAACCAGAGGGCAGGACGCAGAGGTCAGGCTCTGTGGTCCTATAAGCTGGTCTTTGACTTTCCAACGGATGCCGGATGCCTGGAATACCTGAAAGGAAAGACTCTGGAGATTCCCCGGACGTCCATTGATTTCGTGGAGGAATACTTTGAATGATGCCGTGGGGAGTTCTCCCGCAAAAAACCCCAAATCCTTCACATAATATATTGACTTTTTGGGGGATACCATATATATTTAAGCATGTCGAAAAGGCGTACCCAACCGCCGGTGGGGTACGCCTTTGTTGAATGGTTTGAAAGGAATGGGGGAGGATAAATGTCCAAGGAACTGATCCGCCTGGCGGATTGCGTCGTGAAGTTTGACGACGAGGTGGTTTTGGATCACCTGAATCTCTATATCAATGACAAGGAATTCCTCACGCTCCTGGGACCCAGCGGTTGCGGCAAGACAACCACACTGCGGATCATAGGCGGGTTTCAGAAGCCCACCTCCGGGGACGTGTTTTTTGATGGGCGGAGGATCAATGACGTGCCCCCCCATAAGCGAAAGGTGAACACGGTGTTCCAGAAGTAATCCCTGTTTACCCACATGAATATTTTTGAAAATGTGGCCTTCGGCCTGCGCATCGCCAAGGTGCCCGAAGCCGAGATCACCCGCCGGGTGGAGGAGGCCCTGGAGCTGGTCAACCTGCCCGGCTACGGCAGGCGGAGTGTGGACTCCCTCTCCGGCGGCCAGCAGCAGCGGGTGGCCATCGCCCGGGCCATTGTCAACCGGCCCCAGGTGCTGCTGCTGGACGAGCCTCTGGGCGCCCTGGACCTGAAGCTCCGCAAGGACATGCAGGTGGAGCTGAAAAAGATCCAGCAGCAGGTGGGCATCACCTTTGTCTACGTCACTCACGACCAGGAGGAGGCCCTCACCATGTCTGACACCGTGGTGGTGATGGACAAGGGCAACATCCAGCAGATCGGAACCCCCCAGGACATCTATAACGAGCCCAAGAACGCCTTTGTAGCCGACTTCATCTGCGAGTCCAACATCATCGACGGCGTGATGCTGGAGGACAAGGTGGTCAAAATGTACGGCAAGAAGTTTGCCTGCCTGGACGGGGGCTTTGCTCCCGATGAGGCGGTGGACGTGGTCATCCGGCCCGAGGACATCGACATCGTGCCCGAGGAGCAGGGCCAGCTCACCGGCACCGTTACCGAGGTCACATTCAAGGGAATGCACTATGACATCATCGTGGATTTCCAGGGCTTCAAATGGCTTATCCAGACCACGGATTACTCCCCGGTAGGGGCAAAGATCGGGGTGAAGATTGACCCTGACGGCTTCCACATCATGAAGAAGAGCCGGTATTCCGGAATGTTCGGCGATTACAGCTCCTACTCCTCTGAATATGACGAGCTCAACGAGGATTCGGAGGCGGAAGATGAAGAGTAAAGCGATCTCTTACCCCTACGTGGGATGGATGGCCCTCTTCGTGGTGGCGCCCATCCTCATTATCACGGTCTACGCGTTTACCTCCGGCGCGGGGGGGTTCACCCTGGCCAATTTTAAGGACATGGCCCAGTACGCCTCCGCCTTCGGACGCTCGTTTCTTCTGGCGGCGGTGGCCACCGCCGTCTGCCTGCTGATCGGTTACCCGATGGCCTATTATCTGGCCCGTGAGACCGGCTGGGTCCACCGCATGGCCACCATGCTGATCATGCTGCCCATGTGGATGAACTTTCTTCTGCGGACCTATTCCTGGAAGTTTCTTCTGGAGCGCAACGGCCTGATCAACGCGTTCTTCGGCCTTTTCGGGCTGGGCCCTTTTCAGATGATCGACACCCAGGGGGCCATTGTTCTGGGCATGGTTTACAATTTCCTGCCCTATATGGTCCTGCCAATCTTTTCGGTCATCACCAAGATTGATCCCAAGGTCATCGAGGCGGCCCAGGATCTGGGAGCGGACGGAGTCACCACCTTCCGGCGGGTGATCTTCCCCCTGTCCCTTCCCGGAGTGCTTTCGGGCATCACCATGGTGTTCATCCCCTCGGTGTCCACCTTTGCCATTTCCCGGCTGCTGGGCGGGAGCAAGACCCTGCTGCTGGGCAACCTCATCGACATGCAGTTTCTGGGCAGCGCCTACAACCCCCATTTGGGGTCCGCCATATCCCTGGTGATGATGGTCATCGTTATGGTGTGCATGGCGGTCATGAACCATTTCGGTGATGGAGAACAGGGGGTGACCCTATGAAAAAGAACGGCATCCCGAGCCGCCTTTTCCTGGCGCTCTGCTTTCTGTTTCTCTATGCGCCTATCCTGGTGCTGGTGGTTTTCTCCTTCAACGCCTCCAAGTCCAAGGCGGTGTGGGCCGGGTTTACCCTGGACTGGTATGTCCAGCTCTTCCACAACTCCTCCATACTCAACGCCCTGTGGGTGACGCTGGCGGTGTCCGCCCTGGCGGCGGTGATCTCCACCGTCCTGGGGACGGCGGCGGCCATCGGGTTCCACAACCTGAAGCGCCGGGTCCGCAGCGTGTGCATGACCATCAACAATATCCCCCTGACAAACGCGGATATCATCACCGGCGTGTCCATGATGCTGCTGTTTCTGCTGGCGGTGGACGCCTGGAACGGCTCTCTGGGGAGTGTGCTGGGGATCAAACTCAATCTGGGCTTCTGGTCCCTCCTGGTGGCTCACATCACCTTTGATGTACCCCATGTGATCCTGTCGGTGACTCCCAAGCTCCGCCAGCTGGATCCGAATATCTATGAGGCGGCTCAGGACCTGGGGGATCACGGCTTTCATGCGTTCCGCAAAGTGGTTCTGCCCGAGATCATGCCCGGAGTGGTCAGCGGATTGATCATGGCCTTCACCCTGTCCATCGATGATTTTGTCATCAGCTATTTTACCGCCGGGGCCCAGACCCAGACGCTGTCCATGGTGATCTACTCCATGGCGAAGAAGCAGGTCAGCCCGGAGATCAACGCCTTGTCCACCCTCATGTTTGTGGCGGTGGTGATCCTGATGGTGATATTCAATCTCCGTCAGACCCGGCAGGAAAAACTGGCCCAGCGGCGCCGTGAGACTTTGTCCGGCCAGTGACCTCGGCTTTGGGTCCCTGCGGGGGCTTGAAGATAATTCAATAATCGGAAGGAGCAAACTGAATCGAATTGAAAAAGAACCTCATTGCCCTTGCGCTGGCCGGAGCCAGCCTGGCGTCTCTGGCCGCCTGCGGCGGCGGGAATCAAAGTGCCGGAAACGGCGTGGTAAATGTCTACAACTGGGGCGAGTATATCGATGAGTCCATCTTTGATGACTTTACCGCCCAGACCGGCATCAAGGTCAACTACCAGACCTACGACTCCAACGAGTCCCTTTACGGCAAGCTGGCTGGCGGCGCCACCGGCTATGACGTGATCATCCCCTCCGACTACATGATCGGCCAGATGATTGATGAGGATATGCTGGAGCCCCTCAATTTTGACAATATCCCCAACTTCTCCGACATTGACCCTGTTCTGAAGAATCCGGACTATGATCCGGAGAACCTCTACTCCGTGCCCTATATGTTCGGCATCCTGGGCATCATCTACAATACGACCCTGGTGGATGAGGGGGAGGATATGGAGACCTGGAACGTGCTCTGGAATGAGAAGTATTCCGGAGATACCCTGATGTTCGACAACTCCCGGGACACCATCGGTATTGCGCTGAAAAAGCTGGGATATTCCTATAACACCACAGACCCCGCCCAGATCACCGCCGCCGTGGATGAGCTCATTGCCCAGCGGCCCCTGGTCCAGGCCTATGTGATGGACGACATCTTTGAGAAGATGGAGGGCGGCAACGCCGCCATCGGCGTCTACTACTACGGCGACTATCTGACCATGCGGGAGAACAACGGGGACCTGGCCTTCGCCGTGCCTCGGGAGGGCACCAACCGTTATGTGGACGCCATGTGCATCCCCAAGGGGGCGGAGAACAAGGAGAATGCCGAGGCCTTCATCAACTTCATGTGCTCCACTGAGGCCGGCCTGAAAAACTGCGAGGAGACCTGGTACTCCTCTCCCCTGCTCTCGGTCCGGGAGGAGCTGGACCCCGAAACCGTGGAGGATCCCTTTGCTTATCCCGACGCCGATTTCATGGAGAAAAAGTGCGAAACCTTCGCCTGCCTCCCTGCCGAGATCCGCACCCTGTATAATGACGAATGGGTGCGGCTGCTGAACGGCGGCTGAGTGTTCCGATTCCCCGTGCCCGATGGGCGCGGGGAATTTTTTATGCTCCGGCGGCCCTCTCCCC
>JAQXNP010000038.1 GCA_029098065.1 Clostridiales bacterium
GGATAGCGGCCAGCAGGCAGACGAAGCCCACCGACACCACCCGGCCGGGATGCTGGAGCAGTCTGGGCGTGACGCGGCGGTAGAAATTCTTGAACTTATAACATTTGATGGATCCAGTGGTATTATGGGGGGAAATAGACCGGGCCTATATACAAAAGCAGTATGGCCTTAGTTCTAAACGCCGGCTGCCTGGAGAAGGATACGCCGTCCATGTATAAAAACGCAAATTGACGGGAGAGGGCAAAAGACATATAATAGAAACCAACAGGCACAGGAGGGGAGCGGTATGAATCTTGCCACAGCGGAACAGATGCGCCGGCTGGACCGGAGAGCCATCGAAGAGCTGGGGATCCCCTCTCTGACGCTGATGGAACAGGCGGCCCGGGCAGTGGTCCGGGCGGCCGCTGGATCTGCGGGGGATGGCCCCCGCCGGGCGGCAGTCTTTTGCGGTACGGGCAACAACGGCGGAGACGGCGTGGCCGCTGCCCGGCTTCTGCGGGAGGCGGGGTTTGAAGTCCGGGCCTTCCTGGTGGGGGACCGGGCCAGGATAACCCCTGACTGCCGGTCTATGGCGGACCGCCTGGAGGCGGCCGGCGGGATACTGGAGGATTTCTGCCCCGGAGATTCCGGCCAGAAGGCCTGGGTCGAAGAATGCGGTGTGGCGGTGGACGCCCTGTTCGGGATCGGATTGACCCGGCCGGTGACGGGAAATTTCGCAGACGCCATCGCGCTGATGAATGAGATCCCGGCACCGGTTGTGTCTGCTGACATCCCCAGCGGGGTGGAGACCGATACCGGCCGGGTGCTGGGCACCGCGGTGAGGGCCGATATCACGGTCACCTTCACCTGCCCAAAGATCGGACATTTTGTGGGGGCGGGGAGCCTGTGCTCCGGCCGGCTGGCGGTGGCTGACATCGGGATACCTGAGGAGCTTTGGAAAGAACTGCGCTTCGATATCCGGGTGGTGGCTCCCGGCGATGTGTCTCTGCCCCATCGCCGGAGGGACGCCCACTAGGGGGATTTTGGCCGGGTGTCCATTCTGGGGGGCTGCGTGGGCTATACCGGCGCTCCCGTTCTGGCCGCCGGAGCCGCCGTCCGGACCGGGGCCGGGCTGGTCACTGTGCTGGTGCCTGAGCCGGTGTGGCCCACGGCGGCGGGAAAGCTGGACTGCGCCATGCCCCGTCCTCTCCCGGCGGGGAAGGATGGGGGACTGTCCCCTGACGCCCGGGATGAGGCTCTGGAGCGGATCGACACCGCCGACGCGGCCCTCATCGGACCCGGTCTGGGCCGCGGAGAGGGAGCCGCCGGAACCGTGCGGTACCTGATGGCCCATACCGGGACCCCGCTGGTGGTGGATGCCGACGGCATAAATGCCCTGGAGGGGCATATCCATGTACTGGATGCCCGGAAAGGCCGCACCACCGTCCTCACGCCCCACGATGGGGAGTTCGCCCGGCTGGGGGGAGACCTGTCCTCCGGCGACCGGCTGGGGGAGGCCCGGCGGTTTGCCGCCCTGCACGGCTGCGTGCTGGTTTTGAAAGGACACCGGACCATTACCGCCCTTCCGGACGGGACGGCTTTTGTCAACACCACGGGAAATCCGGGGATGGCCAAAGGCGGCTCCGGAGACGTGCTGGCCGGGATGATCGCCGCTCTGCTGGGACAGGGCATCCCGGTCCGGCAGGCCGTCCCCTGGGCGGTCTGCCTCCATGGTCAGGCCGGAGATCTGGCGGCGGAGGAACTGGGGGAATATGGCATGACCCCCATGGATCTCATCGGAAAGATTCCGGCGGTGCTGAAACGGTTTTAAGGAGGCGTGGAAGTGCGCGAGAAGGTCTGCGCACTGATGATGATCCCCGTGCTGCTCCTGTCCGCCTGCGGCGGGACGGGAGAGAGCGGGGCCGAGGAACTGGCGCTGGAGATCCGGTCCAGATACATTGAGATGACGGCCTGCACCGCCCATCTGGAGCTCACCGCCGACTATGGGCAGCGGGTATACCGTTACGGGGTGGATCTGTCCTGGGAGAAGGAAGGGGAGACCTGCCTGACCATCACTGCCCCGGAAAATGTGGCGGGCACGGTGGCCCATATTGCCAATGGGGAGACCGCATTGGAGTACGATGGGGTGATGGTGGAGACCGGCGCCCTGGATGAAGAGGGACTCAGCCCCATGGACGCGGTGCCGGCCCTGTTCGCCGATGCCAGAGAGGGCTTCCTGGCCGAGTGTACTTTGGAGGACTGGGACGGGAGCCAGCGGCTCCACGTTGTCTGTCGGGACCCGGAGGAGGCCCCGGGGGCCGGACGGGAGACTGAACTGTGGTTTGACCCGGACAGCGGCGCTCTGGTCCGGGGTGAGATCAGTGTGGAGGGCTCCACAGTGATCCAGAGCGAGTGGAGCGATTTTCAAATGAGCGCGGCGGAGGCGGAGTCCTCTGAACCGCGGGCCTGAACGGGAAACAAAAGCAAACATACGCGAAAGAGAGACGGATGCAGATGGACAGCAGAACGAGACGGACCTGGGCGGAGATCGATCTGGGTGCGCTGGAACATAATTACAGGGCCCTGCGGGCCATGCTTCCGGAGGGGTGCCGTTTTCTGGGCGTGGTCAAAGCGGACGCCTATGGACACGGAGCCGTTCCGGTGGCCAGGAAGCTGGAACAGCTGGGGGCGGAATATCTGGCGGTGGCCTGCCTGGACGAGGGAATTGAGCTGCGGCAGGCGGGGATCGGCCTCCCGATCCTCATTCTGGGCTATACAGACCCGGTTTGGGCGGATGAGCTGATGGAATATGGGCTGACCCAGACGGTGTTTGACCCCGTAACCGCCGGACACCTGTCTGAGGCGGCGGTAAAAGCCGGAAAGACGGTCACCGTCCACATGAAGGCGGACACCGGCATGTCCCGGCTGGGACTGCTGTGTGATGAGGCGGGGCTGGACACCGCCGTAAAGACGATGGCGGAGATGCACGCCCTGCCCGGGCTGAACTGGGAGGGGATTTTCACCCACTTCGCCGACGCCGACGGCAGCGAGGAATACACCATGCGTCAGTTTACCCGTTTCCTGGATCTGCTGGACCGGCTGGGGGAACAGGGGATCACCTTTCCCATCCGGCACTGCGCCGCGGGGGCGGCCACACTGAAGTACCCCTGCACGCATCTGGATATGGTGCGCCCGGGGATCGCCCTCTATGGGCACTACCCGGATCCCTCCTGCGAGGGGCTGGACGACCCCGGCCTGGAGCCGGTAATGACGCTGAAAACCCGGGTGGTCTCGGTAAAAACAGTCCCCGCCGGAACCTGCGTGAGCTATGGCCGCACCCATACGGTGGACCGGGAGACCCGGCTGGCCGCCATCGGCATCGGCTACGGCGACGGACTGCCCCGGGTGTGCTCCGACGCCCTGGAGGTCTGGATAGCCGGGACCCGGGCCCGGGTGGTGGGACGGATCTGTATGGACATGTGCATGATCGACGTCACCGGCCTGCCCGGAGTGGAGCCGGGATGCGAGGCGGAAGTCTACGGTCCCCATGTGCCCGTGGAGGACGCCGCCCGGCTGGCCGGTACCATCCAGTACGAACTGCTGTGCGATGTGAATCAGCGGGTGCCCCGGATCTATCGGGGCTGACACCTTTCCGCCGCGCGCTGCGTAAAATGGACCGGGGAGGATGACGCCGGCAGGCGGCCGGGTGCGCTTCATTCTTGTGAAAACAGGAAATGAGGGGGTATAAATCCAGCCGCCCCGTGGGAAAATCATAGTGACCGCCGGACAGGGGGCGTTCCCCCGGTTCCCCGGTGACTTTGAACCGCGGAGAGTGAGCCTTTGTGGACAGCAGCGTCAGACGTGGAGACATCTATTATGCCGATCTGAGCCCGGTGGTGGGCAGTGAGCAGGGCGGAGTACGGCCGGTCCTCATCGTGCAGAACGACACGGGGAACCGGCACAGTCCCACGGTCATTGCCGCCGCCATCACCAGTCAGACCGGGAAAGCCCGTCTGCCGACCCACATCGCGCTTTCGGCCATGAATTATGGCCTGCCAAAGGATTCGGTCATTTTGCTGGAGCAGATCCGGACACTGGATAAACGGCGGCTGAGAGAGCACATGGGGCGGCTAGATCAGGAGCTGATGCGTCAGGTGGATTCGGCCATCGCGGTGAGCTTTGGCCTGCACCCGGAACAATTGATATGACGGCTGCGGGTCAGCCGCACAGCACAACAGAACGACTTCCCCACGGGAGGCCCCGTG
>JAQXNP010000039.1 GCA_029098065.1 Clostridiales bacterium
AAAGAGGGCGGCTGCACGCTGGGGAATAACCGGAGCTTCTATCAAGGGCTTTTCCTTGCCCCGCATACGACTGCGCAAGCCCTGAAAACCGCTCTTTTTGCCGCAAGGATGATGGAGTTGTTGGGCTATCAAACCGATCCCGCCTCAACTGATCCGCGGTATGACATCATTCAGATGATCCACTTTGGCGCTCCGGAGCCGCTGAAAAAGTTCTGTAAAGGGATTCAGCTTGGCGCTCCTGTCGACTCTTTTGTCACTCCTGAGCCCTGGGACATGCCGGGATATGACACGCCGGTTATCATGGCTGCCGGGGCCTTTATTCAGGGCGCTTCGATCGAGCTTTCCTGTGATGCACCCATGCGGGAACCCTATACGGCCTATCTCCAGGGCGGGCTGACCTATGAATCAGGCCGTCTGGGTATAATGCTGGCGGTGGAGCAGCTCTCTTCGATCTGAATTTCCGTTTTTTCTGTTAATAGGACATCCTTAACTCCGCATACCCTGTGTCAAGGGGGTGGAGTCTGTGCCGGGACGGATCTGGCTCCGACGGCCCCACCGCCGGAGGGAAACGCGGATACAGCTGGTCCTTTCTGCTGTGATTGGCGTTGGTTTGGCTCTTGCGGTGATTCACTGCTGCAACGCTATGCTGCGGCCGCAGTTGACCGCTTTGGCCGAGGTTAAAGTGCGAAACCGGCTTACCGTCATTTCCAATCAAGCGGTACTGGACGAACTGAATGCGGAAGATCTGTCCTATTCCGATGTAGTAACCCTTCAGACAAAAGACGGAATTGTCACCACACTTACCACAAACACCGCCCAGCTCAATCGTCTGCGGATTGCGGTGATAGACGATATCATTCCGCAGGTAGAAGAACTTGACAGTCAAGATTTGGGAATCCCATTCGGAGCCCTGACGGGGATCGATCTGCTCTCCAGTTTCGGGCCGCTTCTTCCGGTCCGGGTGTTGTCGGTGTCCTCCGCTGATGCCGTCTATCGAAACGACTTTACAGATGCCGGAATTAACCAGACACTTCACCGAATTATGTTGGACGTATCCATTACTGCCCATCTGCTCTTTCCAAGCGGTGTGATCGAGATCCAGGTTGCCACTCCTGTTTGTGTGGCAGAGACCATTATCGTGGGACAGGTGCCGGAGGCTTACCTGAATTATAACCAATGAGGAACCGATGAAAGGGGAGAGGTTTTTGGCCGTTATCTTATCCTACCTGTCCCAAATGGCAATCCCCGGTTCCCTGGGTGTCCTGTTATGGTTGATCTTCCGTCCCCTTCGCCTTTCTTTTCGCCGCCGAAAAAATCTTCAGCCCGGTCCATATCGGGAACGAGGATTGCTGATCCTGTTTCTCTTCCTGGCCGGACTGTTAGGGCTGACCCTGACTCCTCCTGGGTTTTGGACTGACTGGATGGAGGGAAACCGTCCGGCTTTGCTCCGCCCCTTTCAGGGGGGGATCAATCTGATCCCGTTCCGGAAAAGCTGGGCGCTTTTCTGTTACTATGTCCGCCATGGTTTGTGGGATGCTGTCTGGGTCAATTTCCCGGGGAATGTGGTTATCTTTTTGCCCATTGGTCTGTTTGCGGGCCTGCTTTCGGACAAGCCCCGGTGGTGGAAGGGAACTCTGTGGAGTTTTTTGTTGTCTTTCGGCATTGAGATTGAACAACTCTTTGTCTCCCGGGGCACTGATATCGATGACATGATCTTGAATACACTGGGTGGTCTGGGCGGATATCTGCTCTATCTGCTGCTATTTCGCATCGACCCCGATTTTACCGATAAATTCAAATGTGTAAAGGTGGAATCCTTTCATGAATGAACGACAGGAGATGGAAACCCTCCGCGCGGAACTGGAACGGGCCAATTACGAATATTATGTGCAGGACGCCCCTACGATGTCCGATTATGATTACGATCATAAAATGCGGCGCCTGGAGGAACTGGAGGCGGCACACCCGGATTGGAAAACTCCGGATTCTCCCACCCAGCGGGTGGGGGGGGCTGTTGCCGAAGGCTTTTCGGAAGTAGTCCATCAGGTGCCTTTGGAAAGTCTTCAGGATGTCTTTTCCATGGAAGAGCTTTCTGTATTCGACCAGCGGGTCCGGGAAACCGCGGAAAGGGCAACCTACGATGTAGAACCAAAGGTGGACGGACTCTCTGTGGCGCTGGAATATGAAAACGGAGTCTTTGTGCGCGGAGCCACCCGTGGAGACGGCCGGGTTGGGGAAGATGTGACGGAAAATCTGCGCACCATTCGCTCCATTCCTCTGCGGCTGCCGGAGGCGCTGCCCCGCTTCATTGTCCGCGGTGAGGTATTCATGCCCAAATCTGTGTTTATCCGCCTCAATGAGGAACGGGAGCTGAATGGACAGCCCCTTTTCGCCAATCCCAGAAACGCTGCCGCCGGATCTCTACGGCAGTTGGATCCTAAAGTTGCCGCTGCCCGTCATTTGGATATTCTGGTCTTCAACATTCAATATGCGGAGGGAAAAACCTTTTCCACGCATTTGGAGACCTTGGAATATTTGGAGTCTCAGCATTTCCGCGTCATTCCCCACACGGCCTGTTCCACCATCCAGCAGTGCTCCAGCCGGATACAGGCCATTGGAGACAGCCGGGAAGCATTTGACTTTGACATTGACGGCGCGGTCGTAAAGGTAAATTCCTTACTGGATCGGCAGGCACTGGGCAGTACGGCAAAATTCCCCAGATGGGCAGCCGCTTATAAATACCCTCCGGAGCAAAAGCCCTCCACTGTAGTGGATATCGTAGTTCAGGTGGGACGGACAGGAGTCCTGACTCCCAAAGCGGTGATTCAGCCGGTGCGCCTGGCCGGTACTACCGTCACCAACGCCACCCTCCACAATCAGGACTTTATCGCAGAGAAGGACGTGCGGATCGGCGACACGGTACTGGTACAGAAAGCTGGAGAGATCATTCCGGAGATCGTGTCGGTCCTCAAGGAGAAACGTCCGGAGGGAACAGTGCCTTACCGTCTTCCGGACCGATGCCCGGTCTGCGGCGCGCCGGTGGTACGGGATGAAGATGGTGCCGCGCTTCGCTGCACAGGCGCAGAATGTCCCGCGCAACTCCAGAGACATCTGGTTCATTTTGCGTCCCGTGACGCCATGGATATTGAGGGCCTGGGCCCCGCCGCGGTAAAAAATCTCATTGATGCCGGGCTTCTCAAAACGCCCGGAGATCTTTACTCCTTAAAGCAGGAGGATTTGATCTCTCTGGATCGGATGGGGAAGAAGTCTGCTGAAAATTTGATCTCTGCCATTGAAAAATCCAAGCAGAATGACCTGTCCAAATTGATTTTTGCCCTTGGTATCCGGCAGGTGGGTCAGAAAGCGGGACAACTGCTGGCACAGAAATTCGGCTCCATGGATTCTCTGTCATCCGCTTCGGAAGAGGAACTGTCAGCAGTGCCGGATATCGGACCCATCACCGCGGAGAGCATCACCGCCTGGTTTTCCGCTCCCCAGTCCAGGCATTTGATTGAAACATTGAAAGAGGCCGGCGTTAATATGGAAAGTCACGCCGGGCCGGTGGGAGATACCCTCAGCGGGCTGACTTTTGTCCTGACCGGCGAATTGAGCGGCATGACCCGGAAAGCGGCAGGGGAACGCATTCAGGCTTTGGGCGGTAAAGTATCCGGCTCAGTCTCCAAAAAGACCTCTTACGTGGTGGCGGGAGAGGCTGCCGGCTCCAAACTCCGTAAAGCTCAGGAACTCGGGATTCCCATATTGGATGAAGAAGCCTTTATTGCCATGCTGGAACAATCATAATACAAATTTTTACAAATTTTCTTCTTGCGCGCCCCGCCAGCAATCTGAGGGGCGCACTTTTTGTCACTGTAAATAAAAATACGGATTTAAAAAGATTGTGAAAAAAATTGACAAGTCGTGTCAGATGCGGTAGACTTATTTTAAATAAGTGAGGTGGGTGAGATGAAAAAAGAAAAAGTCTCCAGCGCTGTGATTCGTCGGCTGCCCCGCTATTACCGCCACCTGACCGATCTGGACCAGGCTGGTGTAGTACGTATCTCTTCCAGCGCGTTGGGAAAATCCATGCATTTGACTGCTTCCCAGATTCGCCAGGATTTATCATGTTTCGGAGAATTCGGCCAGCAGGGATATGGGTATAATGTGGAAACGCTGCGGGAGGAGATTGCCGATATTCTCGGTATGAACCAGAAGCACACCGCCGTTATTCTCGGAGTAGGCAATCTGGGGCGTGCTTTGATGGAGAATTTTCACTTTGAACGCAGCGGCTTCACCCTGACCGCCGCCTTTGATGTGGCGCCGTCTCTGGTAGGACATGAGGTCTCCGGGGTCCAGGTCCGCTCTGTGGATGAGTTGGACTCCTATCTTCAGTCCCATCCCACCAGTGTAGGGGTTCTTACACTGCCGCGCTGCTGCGCTGCCCCGATGGCCGACCGGCTGGTAGCCGGAGGAGTCAAGGGAATCTGGAACTTTACGAATACGGAAATCAGCTTAGAGGACTCCAATGTAATTGTGGAAAACGTCCATTTTGCCGACAGCCTCTTGGCTTTGAGTTATATGATTTCGGAGGCACTATGAATCGACGTTCTGCTGCAGCGCTGCTTTTGGCGGCTACGCTGCTCTCTGGATCAGCCGTCATTGCCGCCGATGCCGGTTCTTCCTCTGACCCGCTGATCACATTGAGCTGGCTGAAGGATACTTTTATCCCGGACACGGTGGCCAAGGCCGAAAAAAGAATCGAAGATCAGATGGAGAAAATGGATTCTTCCGCGCTCTCCGGCCAAGGCATCAGCGGAAGTGAGCTGCGGGTCAAACGGGGAGATGTGCTCCGGCTGGAAACCGGAAATGGTCTGATCTCCCTGGCCGGGTCCTTGTCCGGAACTTCCAATGGTTCCATCATTGATCTGACCACGGGAACCGAACTGACGCCCGGCAGTGCGCTGGTTCTCAATCACCAGTATCTGGCCGCTGAAAATACCTCTGCTGTCTTTTCGGTAATTTCCGATACGGCTGTCGTGCGGTTTACCGGCAATTATCAGCTGAGTTCCAGCGGGGAAGTGGATTATAATGCCCTGGCCGATGCCTTAAAGGCCTTGGGGCTTTTTAAGGGCAGCACAGTACCCTATGGCTCCGGATATGAACTGGAGGCTGCTCCTACCCGCATTCAGAGTCTCATCCTGTTTCTGCGGTTAATGGGGGAAGAAACGGCCGCTCTCGACTATTCCGGCGGAGTTGTTTTCTCTGATGTGCCAAGCTGGGCCCAGCCGTATGCTGCCTATGCCTACGACAAAGGCTATGCCAAAGGCCGGGGAAAAGATGCCCAGGGCCGTGTCATATTCGATTCCAATACTTCTGTCAGTGCGGATGAATATGCCACCTTCCTGCTGCGGGCGCTGAGTTATGAGGAAGGAATCGACTTCAACTGGCTTACCGCCGTCCATGATGGAGTCTCTCTCAATGTATTTACCAGCGGGGAAGAGATCATGTTAAAAAACAAGACCTTCCTCCGGGCACAGACTGTTTACCTGTCCTATTATGCTCTTTCAGCCCAGGTAAAGGGGACAGGGGAGACTCTTTTGGATCAGCTGATCGGCAGGGAGGCAGTGGATGGGGCCGCTGCCAGTCAGGTGATAGCTTCGGCAGCAGGAAAGCGCCTTTAACGTTTTCCAGACAGGAAATCAAAAACCGTGAAGGAAAAATCCTTCACGGTTTTTCAATGTACACCACGCCGCATGGCTTCCGCATAGGATAGGGGCAGAAAAGGAGGGGGCTGTATGAGCAGTCCAAAGATCATCCCCTATGACCGGGCCGCAGCGGTAGCTTATGCGCATCGTTGGGCCTTTGGACGAAATCCCAATTACTATGACTATGAGGAGCTCGGCGGGGACTGCACCAATTTTGCGTCTCAGTGCCTGTATGCCGGCACTGGTGTGATGAATTTTACGCCAACCTTCGGGTGGTATTATATCGATGCCAACAATAAAGCGCCCGCGTGGACCGGCGTAGAGTATTTCCGTAATTTTCTCGTCCGCGGAGAAATAACCCCGGGCCCCTTTGCCGCTGAGGCCAGCTTGCAGGATATGCTTCCCGGGGATTTTCTGCAATTTAATTTTAAAGGAGAGACCTTCTCTCACACGCCCATTGTCGTGTCAATCGGCCGTCCGGCCACACCGGAAAACACGCTGGTCGCGGCTCATTCCTATGACGCAGACTACCGCCCTCTGAGTACCTATACCTATCATCAGATTCGGTATCTGCATATTCTGGGCGCCTATCCGTCCAATCAGCCCGCCGGCGCTGTTAATCCTCCGGTCCGGAGACCTTTTTCTTCCCAGTGACCTGTCCCAGCGGGTTTGCCTTGGCGGCCAGCCGAAGATTTTCATTATCCACATGGGTATAGATTTGGGTCGTGTTCAGATGCTCGTGACCCAGCACTTCCTGAAGCGTCCGAACATCCACACCGTTTTGAAGCATCAGGGTGGCCGCGGTGTGGCGGAGTTTATGGGGAGAATATAGGCTGGAATCCAATCCCGCCTGATTCAGATATTTTTTTACCATTTTCTCTACAGCGGCTTTCGAGATACGCTTTCTCCGCCGGCTGAGGAACAAAGCGTTTTTGTCGATGGCCTGCTGGCTGTTTCGAACGGACAGATAGTTCTGAATTGACTGGATACAGGCGTCATTTAAGTACAAAATCCGCTCTTTATTGCCTTTTCCCAGCACTCTGAGCTGGTCACCGCGGACGTCTGGGATATTCAGGCCGATCAGTTCGGAGATCCGAAGGCCGCAGTTCAGCATCAGAGTCAGCATGCAGCGGTCACGTTCCGCAAACGGGCCGTCTACACTTTCCAGCAGCTGGATACTGCTGTCCAGATCCAGATATCGCGGAAGGGATTTCTTGATCCGGGGAGAGTCCAAATCCTGCATGGGATTTTCTGTCAGTAGTTTTGCCTTATTAGTCAGATATTTATAAAAGGAGCGGATCGTGGCGATTTTCCGGGCCCTGGAACTGGCTTTCAGCCCATAGTCTGTGCTATCACTGTTGGGATGCTGCGGCCGGTCCCGGCTGAGGTAGCTCATATAAGTGTACACATCAGACAACGTGACCGAGCGAATCAAATCAATATCCACATCACTGATATCAATTTTCTGAAATTCCACGGTGCGGGGCACATAACCTTTTTCCAGTTTCATGTACCGAAAGAAATTGCGCAGATCAAGGTAGTATTCATCAACCGTCTTTTTTGAGTGGCCTTGAATGGTCTCATGGTAGGTCAAAAAATCTCTCAGAATAGGCGGAGCGTCAGTTCGGTCAATCATATGCGGTCGTAAGGCATCGGAGGACTGAAACCGGAATTGGAGCTGATCATGGCGAGCATGACCGCCTAGGTATATTTATCCTCCCTCCAAGTAAACAAAATTTTTATTTTGTTTACTTGGTCGTCTGCCTGAAACCTCCTCTCTTTCATTCATAGAACAGCGGCCAGTGCCTCGCGGATATTATGTACCTTAATGAGCTGCAGACCATCCGGCACGGTCACTTTTCCGCACCTGGCCGGGACAATGCATTTGGCGAATCCAAGGCGATGAACCTCGCTGAGCCGCTGATTCAGGGCGTTCACCGAACGCAGCTCGCCGGTCAGTCCCACCTCGCCGATGGCGGCCAGATCGCCAGGTACAGGCTTGTCCCGAAAACTGGAAGCCAACGCAAGGACAGCAGCCAGATCTACCGCCGGCTCCTCCAATTCCAGTCCGCCCACCACATTGACATAGGCATCACAGGTATGGACAAGCAGTCCGCCCCGCTTTTCCAGAACCGCCAGAAGCAGCATGGTACGGTTGAAATCCACACCGGAGGCCATTCTTCTCGGCATGCTTGAACTGGTCGGTGTCAGAAGGGCCTGAACCTCCGCCAGGACCGGGCGGATCCCCTCCATGGCGCAGGTGACACAGGTCCCCGGTGTGTTGGTAGGCCGGCCCTCCAGCAGCATTTCCGATGGATTCGGAACCTCTGAGAGGCCGGTATCCGCCATCTCAAAAACCCCGATTTCGTTGGTGGCTCCAAACCGGTTTTTGGCGGCCCGAAGAATGCGGTAGGTGGTCTGCTGCTCCCCCTCAAAATAAAGCACACAATCCACCATGTGTTCCAAAACCTTGGGCCCCGCAATGGAACCCTCTTTATTGACGTGGCCGATGACAAAAACAGTAATCCCCTGCCCTTTGGCTACATTCATCAGGGCCAGTGTGCAGTCCTTCACCTGTCCCACACTGCCCGGTGAAGTGGTCAGATCTCCATTATACAGAGTCTGGATGGAATCCACAATGAGTACATCCGGCTTCAGTTCATCCACCGCGGAGAGAATATTCTCCAGATTGGTCTCGGCCAGAAGATACAGCCGTTCTCCCCTCACCCGCAGCCGCTCCGCCCGGAGTTTAATCTGCCGTTCCGACTCTTCTCCGGAGACGTAAAGGACATTGGCAAACCGGCACAAGCTGTCACAGATCTGCAGCATTAAAGTGGACTTGCCAATGCCTGGAGCGCCGCCCACCAGAACAAGGGACCCCTTTACCGCACCGCCGCCCAGGACCCGGTCCAACTCTCTCATCCCAGTTTCAAACCGGAGTTCATCAGTGGCTTCCACCTCTCCGATCAGTCTGGGATGAGCAAAACCAAAGCCCCCTTCTCTGCGTCCGCTGGCAGATTTGGGAACCTTGGATTTGGGCTCAGAGGGCCGTTCCACAATTGTATTCCAGGCCCCGCAGGCCGGGCACTGCCCCTGCCAACGCAGGACCTCATTTCCGCATTCCGTGCAGAAAAAGACATTTTTCGATTTCGCCATATATGATAGCCTTTCCGTTGCGCATTTAATCGGCCGTCTCACCACAGAGATCTTTTGATCTGGCGCGGTATCACTTGTCCTTCAGCCGTTATTCATGTACACCTGCTGGGAAACTTGCGTAGCAGGATCTCTTCCGTTCTGCAAACGTATGTATGACGGCAATATTATAGCACAGGATCGTTCTCTCCGCCACCATTGATTTTTCCGCTGCGCATGACCGCCGAAGTCACACACAGTGCCATTTGAGTCTGATATCCCTCACTGCGCAGTTTGGCCTCTTCCGGGGCATTGGACAGAAAGCCGCACTCCACCAGCACTGCCGGGCAGGTGATATGCTTCATCAGGTAGACAGAGTCTGAGATCTGTGTGGGAGTCCGCTTGTTAGCGGGGTCCAGAGCCGTTCGGACCGTATCCTGTACCAGCACAGCCAGCGTAAGACTTTCCTCGCCGGGGCGGTAAAACACCTGACAGCCGTGATAAGCCGGATTGGAAAAGGTGTTTTGATGAATGCTCACTACCAAAGCATTCTCCGTCCCCTCAATCACAGATACCCGGTTATGCAGGTCGGAGACTTTTTTCTTCCGCAAAGTGTCCGCCTCAGCGTCATGAAGGGAGGTATCCGAATCCCGCAGTAGAACAGGTTCCACGCCGCAAAAGCCAAGAAGCTGGTCCATCTTCAAAACGATGGAGAGATTGATCCCGCTCTCGGGTACCCCGGTGACGGATACCGCGCCGCCATCCTCCCCACCGTGCCCGGCATCCAGAATGAGCTGCCGCCCGGGCAGGCGGACTGAGATGATATTTATCGCTTGAACAGTCCGCTGGTGCCGCCATATTCCGAAGGACGTCACCGCAACCACTGCTGATAATACCCCGATCAGAATTTTTTTCCAACCTTCCTTTTTCATAATTGATCCCCCTCCCCTGCCACTTTATGAGTGTTGTGCCTCCTTATGCTTATCTGCTCCATTCCCTGTCTGTCTCTCTTTTTTTCCTGAGGCATAGAATAGACAAGAGAGGGGGCTCCCTCTTGAAGCAAATACACACCAGCAAGGAGGAAAACAACCTTGTATTCTGATCACGAAATGAATCGTCCCGCCTGCGGAGAGGGCATGGGCTGTCTGCCATCTTGCGCTCCGCTGGCGGTGCCTTTTGTCCCATTCCAACCTGCCGGGGGCAAACGTTACAGTCAAAATGATGCGCTGAACAACGGTACCCTCTTCCCCGGCCTGAATCTCCCGTTCCACGTAAAGAATGAAGCATCCAACGTAGTCAGTGGTCCTCTTGCTGAGCTGCAGGCGCTGGAATTTGTACTCCTGGAGCTCGGTCTCTATCTTGACACCCATCGAAACGACGAGGAGGCGTTTGCGCTTTTCCAGCAGTACGCCGCTTTGGAAAAGGCAGGCCGGGAAAAGTATGAGTCTATGTACGGTCCTCTGTTTCAACGCTCCACCGCCAATGGCGACTGTTTCTGCGGATGGATTCAGGACCCGTGGCCCTGGAACTTCATGGAAGGAGAGGGAAAATAAGCTATGTTTGTCTATGAAAAGAAGCTTCAATATCCGGTCCACATCAAGAACACGAATCCCAGGCTGGCTTCCCTGATTATCAGCCAGTACGGCGGTCCGGACGGCGAACTTGGCGCCTCCCTGCGCTATCTGTCTCAGCGTTACGCCATGCCTTATCCCGAGCTGAAAGCCTTGCTGACCGATATCGGTACCGAGGAACTGGGGCACCTGGAGATGATTGGGACCATTGTTCATCAGCTTACCCGCGATTTGTCTGAAGAGCAAATCAAGACAGCCGGATTCGATTCCTACTTTGTGGATCGAACCACCGGGGTCTACCCCACTGCCGCTTCAGGTTTTCCCTGGTCTGCCGCCTCCATGGCGGTAAAGGGGGATATTATCTGCGATCTTTCCGAGGACATGGCAGCAGAGCAAAAAGCCCGTGTCACCTATGACAATATTCTGCGCCTGTCTGATGATCCGGATGTCAACGATGTAATCCGTTTCCTCCGTGAGCGGGAGATCGTCCATTTCCAACGTTTTGGGGAAGCGGTCAGTCTGGCAAAGGAACGGATGGACCAGAAAAATGTCTATTTTGTCAATCCCGCCTTTGACAAGTAAAATTCCTTTTCGGGCAAGTCAAGTCCCGGCCTGTGAAAACAGGTTGGGACCTGACTATATCATCCGGCAGAAATATCCGAAAACTTCACCCTCCTATGCTTTATGTTATGTATACCCTCCCTCATACCAAAGCGGTTTGACCTTATTTTGACGGAATGATATAATACCTTATAAAATTTACATAGGAAATGGAGGGCTCTCCATGGATCAGCCCAACTGCGGCGGGCACAGGGCCAATCCCATCGCTCTGCTTCCCATCATTGTATTTCTGGTCCTTTATCTCGGTTCCGGCATTTTGTTCGAATACGTCCTGGATATTGAAATGGGGTTTTACAAAACACCGGCCATCGTGGCTTTTCTGATCGCCCTGTTTGTGGCCTGCATTCAAAACCGCGCGTTGAATTTCAATGCCAAGCTGAAGGTTATGGCCAGTGGTTTGGCTGATGAGAATATCCTCACCATGTGTCTGGTGTTCCTCGCCGCAGGAGCCTTCTCCGGAGCGGTATCCGCCGCCGGAGGCGCCGACAGCACCGTCAATTTGTTTCTTACTCTTCTGCCTTCCCGCTTCGCAGTGGCGGGCCTTTTTCTCATCGCCTGTTTCGTCTCTATCTCCATGGGCACTTCAGTGGGGACAATCTCCGCTCTGGCTCCTTTTGCCGTCTCCATGAGTCAGGCCACCGGCTTTGATTTGGTACTCTGTATCTCTGCCGTGGCC